>CAMQXE010000143.1 GCA_947038745.1 uncultured Propionibacteriaceae bacterium
GATTTATGGACAGTCATGGCGAAGAGCGTGTGCACTGCATCAAGTTGCCCTGGCTGATATAACTGGAATCCCTTACCGCGGGCGCAGGCTACTTGCGGGCCAGAATCAGTTGCTATGACGATGCCAGTATCACCATTTGCAAGATCTAAGTCAGGAATATTCTTGGTGAAGAGTAGAGGACGTCCGATCCACCATTCTCCTTCATTCCCAAGCCCAGGAACCGCAGCACGTAACCAGCGTTCAACAGTTCTCGACCAGGCCTGGACACCATAGATTCCGCTACGGTGAGCGCACAGAATACGGTGCTTGCCAAGCGCTGCAAGGGCAGCTTCTGGATCGCCGTTGCGTGCAGCTTCATACATATCGCGGCCTTGCTCAACAACACAGTGATAAATGGTCGTGTACGGGGCTTGATGGAGCAGAGCTGGGTCATTGCTGTTCCACTGCACTGCATCGCTAGGCTGTAATCCTTCCATCACATCGGAAATAGCATTAACTCGGATGCCTTCTGCAACACGATGGATAGTAGAACCAAAGCGCCAGGTGCGGGTTAGCGTGATGACATTGTTTGGAAGTCCAGCAACGATATCGGCTAGCACGGCACCAACATCTACGGAGGCAAGCTGGAAGGGATCCCCAACAAGAATCAGGCGAGTTTCAGGAGCTAATGCTTCAACAAGTCGTGCCATTTGGGGCAATGCGACCATGGAACACTCATCGATGATGATGACGTCGTAAGGTAACGGGTTCGTAGCGTCATGGAGAAAGCGGGTATGAGACCCTTGGCGCCAGCCTAGAAGTCGATGCAATGTGCTTGCTTGCAGCTTGCTCAGCGGATTATGAAATCGCTCCGGGAGCTGGGGGATCTGTTCCTGAATGGACTCCTGTAATCGTGCTGCCGCTTTTCCGGTTGGGGCAGCAAGAGCTATATGTAGAGGACGGGAGCTAGTATCAAGCAAAGCTGCAAGCAACCGCGTAACAGTCGTCGTCTTACCGGTTCCTGGACCACCTGCTATCGCAGTAAGCCCAGAGCGTAAAGCACACGCAACAGCTTCTCGTTGAGTATCTGGCTCGGACCCAGAGGAAAATAGCTCAGCTAATACAGCCTGAGCCGTAGTTGGTAGTGGTATCGAGACAGAACTTTGCTTCAGCAATGCGCTACGCACAGTTTCCTGGTAGACCCAGTAGCGTTCCAAATACAGCAAGCCATCTACTAGGCGAAGCGGGAGCGGAGTTGTATCTGGACTATCACCGCAGGTCACCATTGCTGATGCTGCAAGAACCGATTGCCAGGCAGTAGGTTCTGGCCAGGGTAGTTCTTTGGCATCGATCTGTTGCTCATCGAGATCGAAAGAGCTATCGGCGATGGATGCTATGGAGATACAGATAGAGCCATGGCGCAGAGCGCGGATGAGTAAAGCAGTAGCTAACCAGACCTGTTGATCTGGCTCATGGCTAAGCTCTCCTAAACGTTGTGCAGCGTAGCAGTCAGCAGAATCAAGGATTCCTGCATCAGCGAATGGCTGTAATTGAGTTGCGAACGTAGTCATTAGCTTAGGTCTCCACCAATCGCATCGGATAAGGCAACGACGAGAGCTGCTGGCGGTTGCCAGGAGAATGCGCCATAGGAATACCCCTTATCGGGTCCTTGCGTAATGAGCGCCGCTGGCCCCGCCATTCCACGTAAGAACAGGTACAGCACTCCGCCAAGATGTAATTGCGGATCATAGTTAGGCTGTCGCCAGCGTAGGAAGCGATGTAGCGCAACTTGGTAAAGCAAAGCTTGGAGCGGATAGTGCGAATCCATCATCGCTTGGGCCATGGAGTTCTGGCCGTAGTGTCCAACGAGAAGATCAGTACCAAGTGGACCAATCCTGTTGGTCTTGTAATCCACGACGAGATAGCGTGCTGGGCTGCCAAATCGCAATACCGCATCAATAGATCCAGTGAGATAGCCATTGAGTGTTTGGGCTGCGAGTTCGGGGCAAAGAAGCCGTTGCGGATATGACACCAATGGATCGTCTGAAGAAAGATATTTGGAAATCAGGTGCGATACCTCGCCTAGTGTTAGGCAACTTGATCCAAGTACCATGTCAAAGTCCAACTCTGCACAACGATCGGAGAGTGGGAAATCAGTCAAGCAACGGTTCTGAGCAAGTGGTCCTAGCGGGGTTCGAAGAGCTAGAAGTAATGCTTGCGCATACGCGTCGACGTTTAGATCAGGAATTGGAATCCGAGCATGTGTCACATGCAAGAGCTGTGTCAACTGGCCAATTAGATCATCATGTTGCGTATCTAACTGTTCTAGGACGGCATGGGTAAGAGTGCCAAATTGGGTTCCGCCACCGAAATTTGCCATGGGCGATGGCTCTAAAGCTATGGAGTTATTTGGTAAAAGCTCAGGTGTTGAAAGAACGGATGAGATCTCAGGCTCATCAGATTCTAGTTGCATCGCGCTTTGTGCTAGGCCATGAACCCCAGCAGTTAATGCTGAATAGGATGTGCGTCTCCAGGTTTGGTCAATGCTTCGGGTAAAAGTAGCAACTGATAGATCAAGGATTTCTGGATCAGCGTTGAGCAAGATAGTTGGCGTAGGCTGTGTTTCAAGCGGTTGAATCAGATGTTGATTTCGGCGTAGCACTGGAGATTGAGCTAGATCTAAGTCTGGATAGCTGATCTCAGGAACAGCAAAACCAGAGTCTGGAATCGAGCGGAATAATAATCTCTGAAGCGGAGAATGAGACAAGTTAGCAGTAGTGGGATACCACCAGGTAGTCACCTGACACTCTGCCCGGGTAAGTGCAACGTAGAGTTTGCGTAGGCTATCTCCGCCGGTTTCTCGTGCAGCCTTGATCCAGCGATCGCGCCTGCCCGCTCCAGTCTTTCCAGCAACGTCTAAATATCTTTCAGATTGATCGTGGTAAAGAAGAGCCTCGCCCTTATCAGTAGGACGATACTCAAGACACGCGTCTGGAAGATACACAATTGGAAATTGCAGCCCTTTTGCTGCATGGATGGTGAGGATTTGGACTGCATCAGCATCAGTTTCTAGCCGCTGGACTCGTGTATCGGAACGGTCGTCACCTCGCTCGATTTGTTCACGGAGCCAAGCGCAAAGTTCTGCTGCGCTGCTGCGTTCAGGAAGCTCCGACTGCAGCAATTGCGCAATATGGCGTAAATCTGTAAGGCATCGTTCACCATTTGGCTGGGAGAGCAGCCTAGATAGGACGTGATAGTCAGCCATGATCTGATCGATAGCTGCGGTACTACCTCGCTCTTGGCATGTCACACCCCAAGCATGGATACGGCTACGGAGATGTGTCAGTGCAGCTTCATTGACGCTGGCAAGATCATCCATTGTCCAGCCAATGAGGTCAGTCAAAGCAGCTCGACGGATTGTACTTAAGCCTGGATTTGCCACGGCGTCCAAAACCGTTAGCCAGGTTTGGGCTGCTTGCGTGGCAACTACAAATTTGATCCGTTGCCCAGTTGCGCTGTCATTGCGATATTGCGTACTAGAAATGACTGAATCTGCACCAGCGAAAACAGTGGGGATACCTGCTGCAACTAAGCCATCACGGATTTGGCGGCCAAAGGGGCGGCCAGAAACCAAAATCGCGATATTACGAGGACGAATTGGCTCGGGGCCAGTATCTGTGATGTTGAGTTGAGCGTCGCTGCCAAGCAGCGTCACAATGTCTGTGACAAGATCGTGGACAATTTCTGCTCTCGCGGTGTCTACCACGGCAAGATCTTGAATGGTGGGGTCAAATGTTTTTGCGCGGATGCGTAATGGTTGATTCCAAGGGGCTGGAGCGCTAAATCTAGGAATCTCCTGGTGCCCGGTGACCGGATAAACCGAAATAGCTTCCTCACCAAGAGCAGCCCCTTGGAAGAGCTCGCATAATGCAGCAACAAGTTGGCTATCTGCACGGAAATTTGTGCCTAAGGTCTGCCAACTTCCGGGTATTGCTCCAGAACGAACTTGTTCGGTCGCATCAAGATAGCTGTAGACATCTGCTCCCCGGAAGGCATAAATTGCTTGTTTTGGATCACCAATCAGCACAACAGTGGAATGCCCCACGAAAGCTTTGGTCATGATGCTCCACTGCAAGGGATCAGTGTCTTGGAACTCATCAATCATTACGACCGGGAAACGCCTCGCCAGACGCTGACATGCTAGGGCTCCTGTTTCGGGTGAGCTGAGCGCTTCGTGAAGACGATTGAGCATGTCATCAAATGTGTAGATGCCGCTACGCTTGCAGCGATGCTGTACCTGGTTACGTACCGCTTGAGCAAAATCTGACCGTTCTCTAGCTCCGCTAGGCTCTGCAACGACAGTGATATTGGCGAAATT
>CAMQXE010000144.1 GCA_947038745.1 uncultured Propionibacteriaceae bacterium
ACTGGGCTTGTTGCTGGGCCAGCAGTTCCTTAGCCTGCCCCATCGCCGCATTGGCATTGGCATCTGCTTGGTCTGCCTGCTTTGCAGCAGAATCAAGACGTGCCTGAGTAGCGCTTGCTGCTTCTTCAGCAGACTTAGACGCGGCAAGAGCCTGCGCTGAATCTTGTTCAGCCTTCGTCGCTTGTTGTTCAAGCTCAGTTTGGTGCTTCTCTGCTGCCTCTAGACGCTTTTGGGCATCATGGAGAGCATTAAGTTTTCCACCTTGAACTTCAAAGACCTGCGCTGTCCAACGCATCCGATCTTGAAGGTTCGACACGCTCGTTGCCTGCGACACGATAGCCACCGACATCAGCGGCGTCTGACCACTATAAATCGCTCGGGCGATACCACCATTGCGCTTTACCTGAGATTCAACCTCAGCCTTACCCCGCGCAACCTCACTTTTAGCCTTCGCCAACTCAGCTTTTGCAGCCGTGAGTTTCGCTTGTGCCTCAAGATGAGCAGTGCTTGCCTGCTCGCGGCTTGCCTGTGCCTTAGCGAGTTCAGTCTGCGCTAAGCCAAGCTCCGCGTGAGCCTGGTCTTTAGCTGCCTGAGCAACAATGACTTGCTGCATCAGCGTATCGATGTTTTGCTGCTGAGCCACGATTGCAGCATCAACAGCAGCCTTGTCAGACTCATCATCAGCGACAGCAATGGAACCGCCGCTGAAAGCAACAGCCAGAGCAACACCAATCGTCATCGCAGTTAAGGAGAACCGGGTAGAAAGTCCGTTGGTCTTTCCACTCCGGGCTGCCCGTGAGGGCTGGGGAAGTGCCCGGGTCATGCGTGACCTTTCGTAAGGGAAGTACTTAACCTATTTAAACACGTAGATACTTGCGTGTCGCGAGCAACGTCGGAACAATCGACAACAAAATCCCAACGATGGCTACCCCACCGATTGCAAACCAGGTCTCCGGCCAGCCAATCCATGCGCCAAGACCGTTGAGTGATACCTGCGCTCTGCGCACAATGACGAAGTAAACAGTTCCAGCCAACGTAGCGCCAGCCAACAAAATGCCAAAAATGCCGGCGAAGAGCGACTCCAGCAAGAACGGCATCATGATGTAGGTGTTGCTTGCACCCACCAAACGCATAATTCCAAGCTCTCGGCGACGCGCATGAGCTGCCATCTGAATAGTGTTGGTGATCTGAAGCGCCGCTGCTACCAGCAACAGAATTGAGGCTGCGATGGTGGCCCACTTAGCCAAGTTAAGCCAGCGGAATAGCGGATCTAGAATCTTGTGCAGATCCATGACGAAATCAACACCGCGTAGCCCCGAAACAGAGTCTGCGACGCTTTGATACTGCTCAGCATCCTTGAGCTTGACTCGGTATGACTCAGGCATCTGCTCTTTGGTCAAAGTATCTGCAAGAGGCGAGTTCTTATATACAGACTGGAACTCAGTAAAAGCATCCGACTTGGACTCGTAGTACACCTCAGCAACGTTAGGGTTCTGCCGTAGCGTTTGCTCAACAGCCTTCTTCTCCGCATCAGTGACATCTTGTCCTGCGTCGCAGCCTGCACCCTTGGATTCGGCATTGCAAAGGTAGACGGTGACCTCAATCTTGTCGTACCAATGCCCCTTAAACTTCTCAACCTGCTGAGTAGCCAGCAAGCCTGTCCCAAAGAGGGCTAGGGAAACCCACATCGTGACGATAACAGCAATCGTCATTGACGCGTTACGGCGCAGACCGGACCACGTTTCTTTCCACGTATGGCGCATGTTCTTCTCCTCGTCGTAGGTCTAGCGTCAGGAGACGCCGTAGACGCCCTTGGTCTGGTCGCGAACAATCTCGCCACTATCGAGTTCAATGACGCGCTTACGCATCTGGTCGACAATCGTCGAATCATGGGTGGCCATGATGACGGTGGTGCCTGACTTATTGATGCGATCCAGCAGCTTCATGATGCCGACCGAGGTTGCCGGGTCAAGGTTTCCGGTTGGCTCGTCAGCGATAAGAATCTTGGGACGATTCACGAAAGCTCGCGCAATTGCTACGCGCTGCTGCTCACCACCGGAAAGTTCTTCAGGTAGCCGATCGCCCTTACCTTCAAGACCTACCAATTCAAGAGTCTCAGGCAGAATCCGCTTGATCTCCGAGGTCGGCTTGCCAATAACCTGGAGCGCGAAAGCGACATTCTCAGTCACGGTCTTGCCCGGGAGCAGACGGAAGTCTTGGAAAACGGTGCCAATCTGACGGCGTAGCGAAGGCACCTGCCAGCTATGCAGCCGGTTCAGATCCTTGCCAAGAACGTAGACCGTTCCCTTACTTGGGCGGTATTCACGCAAGACTAGGCGCAGGAACGTCGACTTTCCAGAGCCGGAAGAACCGACGAGAAAGACGAACTCGCCTTTCTCAATCTCAACAGATGCGTTGCGCAGAGCTGGGCGCGACGTTCCGTCGTACTGCTTGGTCACATCGTCAAATCGAATCACAAGACCTGATTTTACCCGTTTCTCAGGAAGTTACCGAACTCAGACGTACACCGGCGCGCCGTCAAACAATTACTCCCCTGCTATTTCTTCACTTCTGCGCCAGCGGATACCAGCGTCGATGAAGGCATCAATATCGCCATCAAATACCGCGTCAGTATTGCCAGTTTCATGATTGGTACGCAGGTCTTTAACCATCTGGTAAGGATGAATGACATACGAACGCATCTGCGAGCCCCACGAGTTTCCGCCATCACCTTTGAGCGCGTTGAGATCGTTCTGGCGCTCCTCACGGGCCTTCTCCAAGAGCCGTGACTGCAACACTGCCATCGCAGCAACTTTATTTTGCAGCTGCGACTTTTCGTTCTGACACGTCACGACAACACCAGTTGGAAGGTGCGTAATCCGAACCGCAGAGTCAGTGGTATTGACGCTTTGTCCGCCTGGCCCAGAAGACCGGAAAACATCAACCCGCAGATCGCTTTCGGGGATCTCGATATGGTCTGCTTCTTCCGTAACTGGCAATACCTCAACCCCGGCAAATGACGTCTGGCGGCGGCCTTGATTATCAAAGGGAGAGATACGCACCAAACGGTGAGTCCCCTGCTCAACTGAAAATGTGCCGTAAGCAAATGGTGCTTTCACCGTGAATGTCGCGGATTTAATACCCGCTTCTTCTGCATAGCTGATGTCATAGACGTCGTATTGGTAACCCTTTTGCTCACAGTATCGGGTGTACATCCGCAGCAACATTTCTGCGAAGTCCGCTGCATCAACGCCACCAGCCTCAGAGCGGATCGTGATGAGCGCATCTCGGCTGTCGTACTCCCCCGACAGCAGCGTTCGTATCTCTAATGCCGCAACGTCAGCACGCAGGAGCTCGAGTTCCTTATCGGCGTCAGCAAAACTCGCCGCATCGTCTTCTTGGGTCGCAAGCTCAACTAGCACCTGAATATCATCGAGCCGGGAGGCTAACTGCTCTACCTTGTCTGCTTCTGATTGCAATCGCGACAACCGTGATGTGACCCGCTGCGCGTTAGCTTGATCGTTCCACAGGTCAGGTGCCCCTGCCTGTTCCTCTAGTTCTGCGATCTCAGCTCGCATGGCCGGAATATCAACCACGGCAGTGATCGACGACATTGAGCGTTCAAGCGCGGCAAATTCTGCAGAATAATCGGTGGCCATGACAGGCGAGTCTACCGGTTTCTTTTGCCCGAAGATATGGAGCTGCGTGGATAGCTAGCTGACAACGTCAGCAAGCATCCCATCGAGCGCCGCTAAGACCACCTCAGTAACCTCGGTCAGATCCATGCCTTTGTCCACTGCACGAAAGCCGCCTGCGACCAGCGACGTCGTGAGCGAGGCCTGCAATTCAGGGAATGGAACGCCCAAACGACGCCATTCCACCATGACGACGTTATCCATCCCCCGATGAGCTTCTCGCAATGTCGCGGCGACCGAAGGTGATAGCTGAACTTGGGAAGCCATCATCATGAGATTTCCGTGCTTGCCAGATGCTGCTTGCGCCAAGTTGGTATCAACAAAGACGCGCAGGCGATCTGCTGGATCAGTTACTTCGCTCAGGGCTTCAGCAACAGCGGTGGTCCATGCTGGCAGCACCTTACCGATGACGTGCGCATAGAGATCTCCAACGCTCTCGACATAGCGGTACAGCGAATTGCGAGCGATACCCGCACGTTCAGTTACCGCTGCAGCAGTCAAGCCCCGGAGTCCCTCAGTGCGCAAAATATCGTCCGCGGCATCGACCAAGGCCGTGAGCTTTTGCTCATGGTGCTCCTTGACCGTAGGTGCGTCAATTTTGGGCATACTGTCAAGTGTAGTGAGAAGTCTGGTC
>CAMQXE010000145.1 GCA_947038745.1 uncultured Propionibacteriaceae bacterium
GGGAAGGACAGGTTCTTGTCACAATTCCGACACAAGCTGAGGCAAGTCGTGCCCGTGATGCAATTGTGGCAATGTCAGGTCAGCCCCGCAAAAGCTCTGTGGCACGTATCAAGTCGGGGATTTCTTTGCGATCTTTTGAATCGTCGGTGGAGAAGCGTTGGATGGTAAATAGCTATGAACTCACTATTGGTGAGCTTGAGCACCTGGAGTTCTTACTTGGGCGTTCTGTGTCGACACAAGAACGGGAAGCTCTAGCAGCAGGTAACGCTATCGTTTTCAGCGCGGACGCACTCGATTCGGCAGGGGCAATTACCGTAGAAAAATACGGTCCAGCAGGGTCTATAACTTTGCTGCATGGGCCAGGATATGTCGCTACAACAATTGCTGGAGATAACCCAGGAATCTTCATCTCCTCTGAACTAGCGCAAACCAATAAAATTACGGCAGACAAGATCCAACTACGTCTGGATTATGACCGTCGTATTGAACAAGCCGAAGCTGATGAAATTAGGGAAACGCTCCGTGCCACGGTTCAAGAAGCACAGGTTGAGATCCAATGGCAGCCATCGATTGTGGAGCAATATCGGGGCTGGATTTATGCAGCTATCGCGACGTTGATTGCACTCTTAATCATCTGTACGGCAGGGGTGTTGGTGAGTATCGAAGGTAAGACTGACGTCGCGACGCTCGCAGCGGTAGGGGCTAGTCCGCGATTTAATGCGTGGGTTAGCGCGCTCACGATAGGGCTAATGGCATGGATATCAACGCTGCTAGGTGTAGCAGCCGGTAGTTTTTCAGTATTGTCACCAGAGCGTCGAGCGCGGCTGCATCACTACGGCGTAAATATCCCGTGGCTGCCGCAGGTGAGCATTGTCCTCATCGTCACCCTTGTGGCTATGGTGACGGGGTATCTGGCGGTGCCGCGTCGAATTAACCTGACACGGCGAATCGACTAAGTTGCTAGAACTTGCTGGTATTAATCTCGTAGACTAGGACTGTCGCAAGGCGTAGATGGGGCTATCACCCTGGAGCTGCCAGAAGAAAAGCATTGCTGAGTAGAACTGGCTGCGGCAGCAGATGAGTGGCGCAGATTCGCGCAAGAAGGGTGGTACCGCGGGCTTCGGCTCGTCCCTTCGTCGATGACGAAGGAGGAATAATGACCGACCCAAATACCGGCTACAACGCCGTTCCCGCGCAAGTAAATCTCCCCGAGCTTGAGCATGCGGTTCTCGACTTGTGGGCCACACAAGATACTTTTGCTGCCACACTTAACAAGACCGCAGACGGTCAGCGTTTTGTTTTCTACGAAGGCCCGCCAACGGCTAACGGTGTTCCCGGGGTACACCACGTCGAGGCCCGCGTATTCAAAGATGTGTTCCCGCGCTTCAAGACCATGCAGGGATACCAGGTTGAGCGCAAAGCGGGCTGGGACTGCCACGGTTTGCCCGTCGAACTTGCCGTCGAGAAGGAACTAGGTTTCTCCGGTAAGGGCGATATTGAGGCTTTCGGTGTCGAGGCCTTCAACAGCAAATGCCGCGAGTCGGTGAAGGGCAACGTCGATCAGTTCGAGGCTATGACCAACCGCATGGGCTACTGGGTCAATATGGATCAGGCCTACCGGACTATGGACGCCAGCTACGTCGAGTCGCTGTGGTGGGCGCTCAAAACGATCTTTGACAAGGGGCTACTGGTGGAGTCCCACCGGGTCGCCCCCTACTGCCCGCGCTGCGGCACCACCTTGTCTGATCACGAGCTGGCCCAAGGCTACGAAGATACCAAGGACACCACCGCATTCGTTCGGTTCCCGCTTACCAGTGGCCCGTGGGCCAATAAAGCTGACATCGTCATCTGGACGACGACTCCTTGGACTCTGGTCAGCAATGCGCTTGTCGCGGTCGGCCCCGAGATCGCCTATGTGGTGGCGAGCAAAGACGGTGAACGTCCGGTTGTGGTGGGCGAAGAAGTCATGGAGAAGGTTCTTGGCGAAGGCTGGACCATCACTGCCCGTCTACAGGGACGGGATTTGGCTGGTTGGACTTACCAGCGTCCGGTTGACGTCATGGAACAGCCTGGCAAGGCGTGGTTCATCGTCGAGGAAGATTACGTCACCACTGGTGAAGGTACCGGCTTAGTCCATCAGGCCATGGCCTTTGGTGAGGTTGACTACGCTTCCTGCGCTCGGCACGGGATCGAGTTCGTCAATCCCATCGGCGCCGATGGGCACTTTGATGCGACATTAGAACTTGTCGGTGGACAGTTCTTCAAATCTGCCGATGCGGCGGTCTTGGATTTCCTGCGCGACAAGGGGCTATTGCTTGGCACGCTCGTCCATGAACACCCCTATCCGCATTGCTGGCGCTGCGCCACGCCACTGCTCTACTACGCTCAGCCATCGTGGTACATCAAGACGACCATGATCAAAGACCAGTTGATCGAGCAGAACGAAAAGACCGCCTGGTATCCAGAGACGATCAAACATGGCCGTTTCGGTGACTGGCTAAATAACAACGTCGATTGGGCCTTGTCGCGCAAACGCTACTGGGGAACTCCGCTCCCGATCTGGCGCAATGATCTCGATGAGAAGAAACTCATCTGTGTTGGTTCGCGCAAGGAATTGGGCGAGCTTGCGGGCATGGACCTACTAGAACTTGATCCGCATCGCCCCTACGTCGATGACATCACTTTCCAAATCCCGGGCGAGGCAGGCACCTACCGTCGCATTCCAGAGGTCTGCGACGCCTGGTTCGACTCGGGCTCGATGCCTTTCGCGCAGTGGGGCTACCCCTGGGTTGAGGGCTCGGTTGAGAAAGTCCAAGCCATGTTCCCAGCGGATTTCATTGCTGAGGCCATCGATCAGACTCGCGGCTGGTTCTACACCATGTTGGCGATGGGCGTGCTTACCTTCGAGCAATCGTCGTACCGTAACGTGCTGTGCTTAGGGCACATTCTTGCCGAAGACGGCCGCAAGATGAGTAAGCACTTGGGCAATATCTTGCTCCCGATCCCGCTCATGGATGAGCACGGCGCGGATGCCTTGCGCTGGTTTATGTCTGCTGGTGGCTCACCGTGGGCAGCCCGGCGTGTGGGGCACCAGGCACTGCAAGAGATCGTGCGCAAAGTCATCTTGACCTATTGGAATACGGTGGCTTTCCAGGCACTTTACGCCAGAGCTAATGAGTGGAGCCCAACGTCGCTGGTAGAGCCAACCCATGTTCTCGACGTCTGGCTAGACTCAGCGACTAACCGTCTAGTGAAAGAAGTGACGGAAGCATTCGAGGGCTACGACACTTTGCGGGCCGGAGCGCTGCTGAGCGAATATGTCGATGAGCTGTCGAACTGGTACGTGCGTCGCTCTCGTCGTCGTTTCTGGGACGGTGATCCAGGTGCGCTCTCAACCTTGCATCGTTCGTTGGTGACGGTGACTCAACTCATGGCGCCGATCATGCCATTTGTTACCGAGCGGGTTTGGCAAGATCTCGTGGTAGCTGCGTTGCCAGAGGCACAGCCGTCAGTACATCTTTCCGACTGGCCTGTTGTAGACGGTGCTGGGGACCCTGTATTGGAGCAGGCGATGGGTCTTACTCGGCGTATCGTCGAGCTTGGCCGGGCAGCACGGGCAGAGTCAAAGATGAAGACTCGTCAGCCGCTGGCACGGTTATTGATCTCATCACAGTCCTACGAGCAGCTTGCTGGTGTTGTCGATGGAGCTTTACTTCGTGAAATTGAGGCTGAGCTTAACGTCGAATTGGTGGAGTCATTTGCAGGCGCAGGCGATTTAGTCGAATACTCAGCAAAGGGTAACTTCCGCGCGCTGGGCAAGCGTTTCGGTAAAGATACCCCCAGCATTGCTGCGGCTATTGCGGCAGCAGATGCAGCGCAGCTTGCGGAGCGGTTGCGTGCAACGGGTAAGGCCACGGTGAACGGTATCGAGGTGCTGGCCGAGGAGGTCTTGATCTCTGAGCGTCCGCGAGAGGGCTGGTCAGTAGTTTCTGAAGGTGAGACAGTTGCTCTTGATCTGGAACTGACTCCTGAGCTTAGGCTCGCTGGGCTGGCTCGTGAGGCGGTTCGGATGATTCAGGAAGCACGTAAGTCCAGTGGCTTCGAGGTTTCTGATCGGATCGAGCTTTCCTGGCAAGGTACGGCTGAGATGGTCGATGCTTTCACCGCTCATCAGCAGTTAATCGCTGATGAGGTGTTGGCGACATCAGTGATCCGTACCGATACCGCAACGGCCTTCGTCGATGACGAGCTCGGGCTCAAGATTTCGGTAGCCAAGGCTTAACTTCTACAAAGAGTGGCGAGTTACCCCCGTGTACGGGGGTA
>CAMQXE010000146.1 GCA_947038745.1 uncultured Propionibacteriaceae bacterium
CGGCGTGCTTCAGGCTCAGGGCGTCCTCACCGCTCACGGCGGCATGACCTCCCATGCTGCCGTCGTCGCCCGTGGCTTCGGTAAGCCCTGTGTTGCTGGCGCCCCGATCAAGATCGACGAAGAGGCCCAGACCGTCACCATTGGCGGCGTTACCTACAAGCATGGCGACATGATGACCCTCGACGGTGCAACCGGTGAGGTTTACGCCGGTGCGCTCACGCTCATGCCAGCCCAGATCAATGAGGACTTCCAGAAGGTCGTCACCTGGGCCGACGAGATTCGTCGCATGAAGGTTCGCGCCAATGCCGACAACGGCACCGACGCCGCCAAGGCCCGCGAGCTGGGTGCAGAAGGTATCGGCCTGTGCCGTACCGAGCACATGTTCTTGGCTCAGGATCGTCTCCCGGCCGTCCGCGAAATGATCGTCGCCGAGACCCAGGAAGAGCGCGCCGCTGCTCTGGCCAAGATTCTGCCGATGCAGCAGGCCGACTTCGAGGCGATCTTCACCGCGATGAAGGGCTTGCCGGTTACGGTTCGTTTGCTCGATCCGCCGTTGCACGAGTTCCTTCCCAACTTCACCGAGCAGTCCCTGCTCGTGCAGAAGATGGAGCTGGAGAATGCTCCTGCCGATCAGCTTGATGCCGAGCGCAAGACCTTGGCACAGGTCAAGAAGCTCCACGAGCAGAACCCGATGCTGGGCACCCGTGGCTGCCGTTTGGGCATGCTCTACCCGGAGATCCCCGAGATGCAGGCTCGCGCCATTGCCAAGGCAGCTCTTGCTGTTCTTGACCGCGAGGGCGAGACCGTCGGCGTCGAGATCATGATCCCGCTGGTTGCTTTCCAGAGCGAGCTTGCCAAGCATCGTCAGGTTGTTACTGACGCGGTTGAGGACGAGTTCGCCAAGGCGGGCAAGAAGCTCGATTACACCATCGGCACCATGATCGAGCTTCCGCGTGCAGCGGTATGCGCCGACCAGATTGCTGAGGTAGCCGACTTCTTCTCCTTCGGCACCAATGACCTCACCCAGACCGGTATCGGCATCTCGCGTGACGATGCCGAGAACGGCTTCCTCGGCGCCTACGTCGACGGTGAAGTTGTTCCGGTGAACCCGTTCCAGACCATCGACTTCGACGGTGTGGGCGAACTGGTCAAGATCGGTGTGGCTAAGGGCCGTTCGGTCAAGCCGAACCACAAGTGCGGCGTCTGTGGCGAGCACGGCGGCGATCCGGCTTCGGTTGAGTTCTTCAACAAGGTCGGTCTCGACTACGTCTCCTGCTCCCCGTTCCGTGTGCCGATCGCACGCTTCGCGGCGGCTCAGGCCGTGCTCAAGCAGAAGTAACTTCTGGCAAAGAGGTGGCCCTGCAGCTTCGGCTGCGGGGCCACCTTTATGTTCAGCGATGAAGGTCGTGTTTTAACCGGCATTCAGATGAGACCTGGATCCTTGACAGGATATTTCAGCTCATTTACGATCAGGCAAAAGGAGAGTCCATGATAAAAAGAAAATTTATCTATATCCTAGCGGCCATTATCGCAAGTGTTTATGCTTTTCTACCACAACAGGCAATAGCTACAACGAATAATGCTTTTGCAGATAACGATGGCTGCGGTCTTCGGGCTCATAATGTGCATGTTTCACGTGGGTCCCCAGGATTTATGCTGGGAAAAGTTCAGGTGAGCTGCACAGATCAACAATCTCAATGGAAAGTTACTGGTTGGATCGTTGATGGAAGCGGTCGTGTGGTTGCTTCTAGTTCTGTCGCCGGTGCGGGATCGGGTATCCGTAATATTCCTCGTGGCGATGTGCGATGCCAGTCGGGCACGTATCAGCTTCGAAGTGAGCTGTGGATGTACGGTGTTTTTATCGAATATCAGGAATCTTCATGGGCGATAGTGACATGCTAAACAAGGCTAGACCTTTCAGCGGTCGAGCGTTTGGTATATGGCGACGACGTGGCCTCAGTATTAGTGCTGTTCTGGATCGCGGAGAGCTCTCTTTATTGCGTGATCGTGATGATATTGCCTTTATCGAGGCCTTGACATTGTGCTGGCGTTGCCACCGGCTTGGCTGTATTGACCTATGGGGCGTTTACCCGCATGATGGGGGAAACCTGGCTCCACGTACCGACAGAATGGTTGCCGAGCAGCATCGGCGGCTGGAGGCCGGTGAGCCATTACTTCGGTCGACGGCATTGCGCGTGTTGTCCCCGGATGAAGTGTGCGATAGCGCAAAAGCTCATGCTGAGTTTGAAAAACTCTGCGCTCCAGAAACCTATCCTGAGGCGTGGACTATCCCAGCGTGGGATCGAATCTTTTTGGTGGGTGCCCAGCGCCAAGCGTCACTAGACGGCATGGGTCTGATGAGATGGTTGGACGCTGGTGAGACTGTCGTCCTTGAAGGATCATGCGGTTTTTGTCAGGCGCTGGGGAGTTTGCCGATCTTGCCGTGACTGGGTTATGTGGTGGGAAAATGTGCCGGGATATCCATGTCAGCAGATGGAACCCATGTTTCCCAGCCGTCGTCAAGAGGCCAAGCGCGAGGTTGTAGGAGGTCGAAGCGGATCTGATCGGCAAGACCGAAGATCTCGTCGGCTTGGGCTTGGGTGAAGCGTCCGGTCTTGACGTAGGCATCGACCTCATCGAAATCTTTGAGCCATAAAGTGCCGTCAGGCTCTTGCCAAAGATCGAGAGCCAGATCGCGGGTATATGTGGTGCGACCATCAAGGCTGCGTAGGTGTGGCAGCTCAAGATTGATGTAGTAGCCAGCGAAACTGCCGTCAGGGTGATGGAAGAACCAGACGGAGTAGGGCGCACCGGCAGGAGCGATGCGGACGATCCCAGCGCCGCGCCAGGAATCGGGTACGACGATACGTTCGCCGTGTGTGCGTTCTTCGGCAGGCATCTCACGGTTTCCACGACCATCGACACGTTGGGTACAGGTGCGTTCTGAGCCGGATGCCTGCCAGCAGACCAGGCCGCGTTCGTCATCGCTGATGACGCGCATCATTTCGTCGGTGAGGCCATAGTTCCAGCAGATGGGTGCACCCGCAGCCAAATAGGTGTACTGCCCTTGCTTAGCAAGAGGGCCTTCGACGGGGCGTCGGTAAGGTTCGAGAAACTCCAGATCGACATCGGGGCGCTGGGTGATAGCCGATGTCAGTGTGCGCATCGTGCCACCGGATGCGGATACGGATTCTGTCATGTGCAGCAGTTTATTCCTGCTAATAAAAGCGAGCCATGCGTAGAAAGCTGTAGGCCGCCCCTGGAGCCAGGGACGGCCTACAGCGTAAAGAGTGCGCTGTTTAGAGGTGTACTCCACCGAACAGGGCGATCGAGATCAAGAAGATCACGAACGTACCGCAGGACCACTTGGCTGCCTTGCGCTGCCACTCGCCCATATCGACACCAGTCAGGTGCAGCAACAGGTAAATGAAACCGACAAGCGGGGATAGCAGGTGGAAAGCCTGTCCAACAGTTGAGGCGATACCAATATCCATCGGGGTAAAACCGTAGGCCTGCCCAGTCTTGGAAAGGATCGGCAATACACCGAGGTAGAAGGCATCGTTGCTCAGCAGGAAGGTTCCCGGAGCCGAAGCAATCGCGGTGACAAGCGCCCAGTGTGAACCCATGGACGACGGAACGATGCGAGCTAAGCTTTCACCCATGGCAACGGACATGCCAGAGCCGTTGAGAATGCCCATGAAGATACCGGCGGCAAGGACCATGACGATGACCTGGATAGCGTTGGCGCCATGCTCCTCAATGATCTTGCGCTGATCTGCGAGCTTACGGAAGTTGATGAGCAAAGCCAGCGCGAAGCCGACTTCGAACAGCACCGCGGAGCTGATCTTGGGAACCCAAGAGAGTTCACCGCCGAATACCAGCAAGAACATGATGAAGACGGTCAGAATGAGGTTCAGCCAGATGAGCTTCGGACGCTTCATGGCGTCAGCAGATGCGTCACCTTCATGCCCCAGTGCAGTCATAGCGCTCATTGAAGCGATCTCTTCAGCAGAGAGTTCAGCAATGCCTAGGCGCTTGCGCTCGCTGAGGCCGCGCAGAACAGCAACAACGAGGACCCAGACGACAGCGATCATCATGCCAGGAAGAATGCGACGTAGAAGTTCGCCTTCATCAAGCTTTAGCGCAGCAATGATGCGGGCTGTCGGGCCACCCCAGGGAAGTAGGTTCATGATCGAGTTCGACAAAATGATGATGATCGCAAGGTCCATCATCTTCATGCCGAGCTTCTTAAAGACAGGGATCATCGCGGTGCAGACGATCATCGTCGTTGTAGAACCATCGCCATCGACAGATACCAGGCA
>CAMQXE010000147.1 GCA_947038745.1 uncultured Propionibacteriaceae bacterium
CTGCTGCTCCGGCACAGGCTGCAAGCGCCCGGGTTGCTGGCGCTGGCAAGGCCTTTAACCTTCCTGATCCGGGTGAAGGCCTTACTGAGGCCACGATCACGACGTGGCGGGTCAAGGAGGGTGATGCGGTTAAGGTCAATGACATCATCGTTGAGATTGAGACGGCGAAGTCACTGGTTGAGCTGCCTAGCCCCTGGACCGGCAAGATCGTCAAGATTTTGGCGGCAGAAGGCGAAGAGGTTGCTGTCGGTAGCCCAATCGTCATGATTGATGACGGCACGGCGGTGGCTGCTCCTGCAGCGGCGCCAAGCGCAGAAACGACGTCGGAGAGCGGTGGCGCAAACCTGGTTGGTTATGGCTCGAAGGAGGGTGGCACTGCTCGCCGCGCTCGTCGTGGGCATGAACCCAAGTCCGCTACTCCTGCTGTCAATGCGTCTTTCTCCTCGCCAAATGTTGCAGTCGCTCAGGCGCCATCGCATATCGATACTGCGAACCGTCCGTTGGCCAAGCCTCCGGTTCGTAAGCTAGCCAAGGATCTTGGTATTGATCTGGCTCAGGTGGCGGGTACAGGCGCTGCTGGGGTCGTGACTCGTGACGATGTGCAGCAGTTTGCTGCCGGTGCTGTGGTTGCAGCCCCGGTTGCGGCTCCTGCGGCAGCAGCCGTTGTTGCACCTGTTGCGGCAACTCGTGTAGCGCTTGAAGATCGTCGTGAGCCGATTAAGGGCGTGCGCAAGGTGACGGCGAAGGCGATGGTTGATTCCGCTTTCACCAAGCCGCATGTGACTGAATGGGTCGAGATTGATGTTACTGGCACGATGGAACTGGTCGAGCGGCTTAAGGCTCGCCGCGAGTTCCGTGGCGGCAAGGTCTCTCCGCTGCTCATCTACGCCAAGGCCTGCACCATCGCTATGAAGCGTCAGCCGTCGATCAACTCCAGTTGGGATGAGGCTGCTCAGGAGATCGTCTACCACGGTGACGTCAATCTAGGTATTGCCGCAGCAACTCCACGCGGCCTCATGGTTCCTAACATCAAGGGTGCTCAGGCGATGGATCTCCAGCAGCTCAACGACGCCATCAATGGCATCGTTACGGTTGCCAAGGAAGGAAAGTTGCAGCCGACTGATTACTCCGGTGGCACTTTCACGATCACCAATGTTGGCCCATTCGGTATGGACGCTGGCACGCCGATCATCAACGGCAATGAGTCGGCGATTCTGGCCATGGGTCAGATCACTCGCAAGCCATGGGTGGTGGGTACTGGCGCTGCTGAGCGGATCGAACCACGATGGGTCGCGACGTTGGCGCTTAGCTTCGATCACCGTCTCATCGACGGCGAGCAGGGCTCGAAGTTCCTTCGCGACGTTGCTGACATCCTCGTTGATCCAGCAGTGGCATTGATGTTCTAACGTAGCAACATCTATGGAAGGGTGGGTGCCGCAGTAGCGGCACCCACCCTTCCATATGTGAATAAGATCGACTGAGTTAAATATCGGGAAAACTATCGGCTCCTAGGAAGATCCTAGGAGCCGATAGTTGTGAATATGGAGGGTTCTAGTTGGGGGAAGCGGCATCCTTGTCCTGGTGCCAGCGCACGAGGAACTCCAAGATGATGCGGGAGCTGAAGATCACCGCAGCGACAACTGACAAGCCAATAATGCCTTCGCCGATACCGCCGAAGAGCGCCCACATGCTGATGCCATCAGCATCTTTCTTCATCGAGTAGGTGCGCGTCATGATGCTCTTCAAATGAGCGAAGTGGGTTAGCATACGAACTAGCCACATCCAGAACGCGGCAATAATGATGCTGATCCAGGTGATCTTGGCCAACAATGGGGTGAATACCCGGGTGAAGTTCATATCGCTGAAAGCGGTGAAAGCATTGTCCTGCTTCGGGGGCATAGGGTAACCGCCCGGCTGCTGGCCATAACCCATCATGGGGATCTGCCCGGTCTGCTCTGACTGACCGTAGTTACCCTGTGGGATCTGCCCGGAGTACTCAACAGCCGATGGCTGTCCGTATGCCTGCTGCCCGGAGTAGTCCGTAGCAGATGGCTGCCAGGCCGGAACTGCACTCGGCTGGGATTGCGGATTCTGGCCGAACTGATCGGCGGGGTACTGATCGTTACTCATATGCCTATTGTGCTCCTTCATTATGTGATCGAACAGACCAAACTCCGGGCAAGTCGAAACTTTTTGCCCGGAGCTTGGCTTAACAAATGTGCAGAAACTAGTGCGGACGAGCCTCGTCTACGCCATCCATTTCAGCCTGAAGGCGCTTGCCTAAGGTTGAATGCTTGCGTGAATAGGCGAAGTACGCAACAGTTGTCAGCGCCAAAATACCAAGACACCAAGCCCATGTGACCCAGTTGAGCTGGAAGATCAGGTAGAAGCAGGCCAGCGCCGACAGAACCGGGGTAACAGGGTAACCCGGGACCTTGAAGTTACGCGGACGGTCAGGCTCGCGGCGACGCAGGACCATGACGCCTACAGAGACGATGCTAAAGGCCAATAGAGTTCCCATTGAGACGAGGTTAGTCAAAATATCGAGTGGGAAGAATGCCGCTAGCAGCGAGACGAAAATACAGACGATCCAGGTATTCTTCGCTGGAACGTTGTGCTTGGATTCAACTTCACTAAATACCTTGGGGATCATGCCGTCACGGCTCATAGAGAACAAGATGCGTGTTTGGCCAAAGATCGTTACCAATGTGCAAGAGAAGATTGAAATGATGGCGCAGATAGCCAGCACAATACCGGGCCAGTTGCTCCCCACAACGTTGGAGATGATTTCAGCAAGGCCAGCATCTTGGCCCTCAAAAAGCTCCCAATGCTGGGCGCCAATCGCAGCAACAGCAACGATGATATAGACGGCGGTGACAACGCCAAGGGCGATCATCAATGCCCGAGGTAATGCCTTTTGCGGGTTCTTTACTTCTTCGCCGGCTGTGGAAATAGCGTCAAGGCCAACAAATGTGAAGAATACTGAACCGGCCGCAGCGGATACACCGCCAAAGCCCTGGGGCATGAAGGGTGTGAAGTTGCTCGACTTGAAGCCAAGGAAAGCAATGGCAGCGAAGAACAGCAGCACGCCTACCTTGATGCAGACCATGATCGCGTTCACCTTGGCTGACTCGCTGGCTCCACGAAGTAGCAATAAGCAGCACAAGAAGACCAAGACCACAGCAGGAAGGTTCAGCGAGAAGCTACCGTTTGGTGCGACAGAGAGCCATTGAGGAAGCTGCCAACCAAAGACGTCGTTGAGTAGATGGTTCAAATACTGCGACCAACCCACGGCAACGGCAGCTGCGGAGATTGCGTATTCGAAGAGTAATAAGATACCTACGAAAAACGCCACGATTTCGCCCAGCGTTGCGTAGGCATATGAATAGCTCGAACCTGAGACGGGGATCGTGCTCGCGAGCTCGGCGTAGCAGAGCGCAGTAAAAGCTGCGACGAGCGAAGCGATAAGGAAAGATAAAATGATGCCGGGGCCCGCATGGGGGACGGCGGTTTCAAAGATGAAGAAGATTCCTGTACCGATTGTGCAGCCGATGCCAATCATGGCAAGTTGGAAAGTTGTGATAGAGCGCTTCAGCCCGCCATGGGTGTGCTCTCCATCGGAATCAAAGTGCGCAAGAGGTTTACGTCGGAAAATTGTTGTTGCCGCCATGTCCACTCCTTATAACGGCATTTCATGGTTTGACGAGAATACTTACAGGAAAATCGGAAGAGCGGAAGCCTGCGACATTCAGCTTCAACAATAAGATTTACTGTTCATCGCAGATAAGGCCGAAGTATTAAGTGGGGGGCGTCGTTTTATTGTTGGAGACGACCGTTTACGATGACTACGGCCCCAATAACTGCAGTTGGTATCAATTTGATACATATTTGCTGTGAAGACCCGGGGCTATCCAGAGTGGCTAATCCACGCTAAGGTGGCGCCAACTTAGTTATTCGTCGTGAGAGGAACATCGATGAACAAGATTCGCGTGGTTCAGTGGGGCCTTGGCGCCATGGGCTCAGGTATGGCCAAGCTCGAACTGAGCAAGGCAGGGCTAGAGATCGTCGGTGCTATCGACGCTCGCCCAGATTATGTAGGCAAGGATCTCGGCGAGGTTCTTGGCACTGGCAAGGAACTCGGCGTGATCGTTTCCAACGATCCAGCCAAGGTCTTGGCTGAGGCAAAAGCTGATTGCTGTGTGATCGCCACGACGTCGTGGGTCAAGGAGCAGTTCGACGATCTCAAGCTCATCCTTGAGTCCAAGACCAACTGCGTTTCCATTGCTGAAGAGATGGCTTCTCCCG
>CAMQXE010000148.1 GCA_947038745.1 uncultured Propionibacteriaceae bacterium
CGCTCAGGGTGCGGTGGAAAAAGTGGAGCCTACTTATCGAAGGTTTGCCGGTCTAGTGATGGCAATCATCGGTGTAGCAACAAAGCATGAGTGGCGCGGTGCTGAGCACATTCCTCAAGAAGGCGGCGTCATGATCGTGGCTAATCACCTCTGCGACATCGATCCTGCTGTGCTAGGGCATTTTTTAATTAAGGGTGCAGGCCGCTATCCGAGATTCCTGGGTAAAGCTGAGATCTGGTCATGGCCAGTCCTTGGTTGGTTAGCCCGTGCTTGTGGACAGATAAAAGTTGAGCGTAATAGTGCGCGGGCCCGCGACGTCGTAGGTGCCGCATCGGCTGCTATTGAAGCGGGAAAATGTGTTGCAATTTATCCCGAAGGCGGCACGACCCGTGATCCGGATTTTTGGCCTATGGCGCCAAGAACTGGGGCAGTGCGGATTGCATTAGCTACTGGCTGCACCGTGATTCCAATGGCGCAATGGGGACCTCAGGAACTTATGGGTCCGCAGTCTAAGAGGCTCAGACTTTTTCCGCGCAAGAAAATGTCAGTGATAGCTGGCCCAGCATTAGATCTCAGCCAGTATCAAGACAAAGAGATTACCGCCGAGCTACTCGACGAAGCAGCCGAGTACATCATGGCTGAGGTTACCCAGCTACTTGTGCAACTACGTGGTGGCACGCCACCGGCGGAACGTTATGTGTGGACTCCTCGTGGCTCTCGCACTGAGCAAGAGAAGAAGGATTAAGTATGTCTAAGCTACCTTTCTCTCCTAAACAAACTTTGGCTGAAGTAGGCGAGTTTCAACTTCTCAAGGTGCTACTCCCCACACTGCCAGCAAGTTCGGCAGTACTAGTAGGTCCAGGCGATGACTCTGCCGTGGTGACTTTTCAAGGTCCAGTCGTGATGAGTACAGATGCGCTTGTAGAAGGAGTGCACTTTCGCACCGATTGGTCCTCAGCCCATGACATTGGGCGTAAATCTGTCGCTGTCAATGTTACTGACGTAGAAGCGATGGGTGCTCGCCCAGTTTGCATCGTCATGACTTTCTCTGCGCCTGGCGCAATTGAGGCTAACTGGGTTGCAGAGTTCTTCCGGGGCGTTGTTGATGAATGCCGCACGGCAGGGATCACATTAGCTGGCGGAGATATAACTCGCTCCCGCGACATTACGATAAGTGTCACGATCCTAGGTGATGCTGATGATGTGTCGGTGGTACAGCGAGCTGGAGCCAAAATCGGTGATGTTGTGGCGTTGTGTGGACGTCAAGGGTATGCAGCAGCAGGGCTAGCAGTACTTATGCGGGGTTTCCGTTCGCCGCGGATCGTCGTCGATGCGCAGCGCTGTCCAGAGCCGCCATATGGCGCTGGGCGTATGGCCGCTCTTGCTGGAGCAACCGCGATGATTGACGTCTCTGATGGGTTGCTTGCTGATCTTGGACACATCTGTGAGCACTCGAATGTAACTGCAGATATTCATAGCGACGTTTTCACTATCCCCGAGGCGCTCCAGACGGTAGGACAAGCAACGGGAAAACACCCGCTGCACTTCATTCTCGCTGGGGGAGAGGATCAGGCGTTGATAGCGACTTTCCCTCCAGATCAGGTGCCGCCAGAGTGGCTTATCGTTGGTGAAATCATCGCCGAAGGTGGACAAACCGTTCTCGTTGATGGACAGCCTTGGGATGGTGCTCGCGGCTGGGATCACTATCAGTGAACTCCCTTGCGGCGCGGCATACAGCAGATGCGGGGATTTTCGCGTAGTCTGCGGTCATGGCGACCCGCGTGTCTTCCCCCTCGCGTCCGTCGAGCTCAGCCTCGTCGCGTCCGCGTTCGTCGGGAACGAAAACCTCCAGTAAGCCCCGCTCAGATACGTCGAAGCGGCCAGTTGCTGCGCCTCGGCCCAGCCCTGCAAGCGGATTCCTCAGCTCTGTGGGACATGGTGTTGGCTTTGTCTGGCGAGGGATTGCAGGGGTCTTTGGCTCTGGAGTGCGTGCGATTGGCTCGCAACCTGCTGACGTAACACCTGATTTCCGTCGTGATGGCGTCGGGCTGTTCTTGCTGGCGCTAGGCGTCATTAGCGCGGCACAGATGTGGTTTGGTATTCCCGGCGCAGTTGGGGCAGCTATCGGAACTACCTTGACGACGGTCTTTGGCATGGTGGCCTTTGCTGTCCCGCTCGCGCTTTTTGTTATTTCCTGGCGGACGATTCGGCATCCGCAGACTAACGGGCCGGCAGCCAGGCAAGCGTTGGGATGGATGTTTACCGCACTTTCGCTTAATGGTTTAATCCATATCGGGCAAGGTATCCCGAAGCCTGCTGTAATGGCCGCGGTCCGTGAAGCTGGTGGCATGTTGGGTTTTATTTCCTCCAGTATTTTGTCGCAGTTACTCACGATTTGGGTAGCGATCCCGCTACTGGTACTCGGGTTACTCTTTGGCCTGGTAGTCATCATCGGTAAGCCACTTGCTGAACTTGGTTCGGCTGTCCAATCGCTTCGTCCGCAACCGCGAGTTCGTGATGAAGATCTAGCCGATGATGAGCCCTACGAGACGCCGTTGGTGCAACTGCCAAAGAAGAAGCGTCGGGATACTGCGGTAGAAATACCATCAAAGATCCCCGACGACGTTTTTGCTGGCGATCCTTTCGCTCCTGCTCCTCGGGCGGCGAGTGATTTTGCTGATTCGCTAGGTGAGCAAGAAGAGTCAATGGCAGGCGTTGAGACGCCAAAGAAACCTACCACCGCAGGTCGTGCGCCAGCGGTTCAGGTAAATACGCAATTGGAAGCACCGCTACCGACTCCGATGCCGCAACGCTCCGAGCAGCTCGTGCTTTCTGGTGATGTGCAGTATCTGCTCCCGGAATCGACCTTGCTGAAATCTGGCTCTGTACCACAAGCACGAACTGCTGCCAGTGATGCCGTCGTGGGACGACTCACGGACGTGTTCAAGGAGTTTGATATTGATGCGGTCGTCACAGGGTATAGCCGTGGCCCGACTGTTACTCGTTATGAGGTTGAGCTGGGGCCAGCAGTAAAAGTAGAGAAGGTTACAGGTATCTCGAAGAACATTGCGTATGCAGTGGCTTCGGCGGATGTCCGTATTCTGTCTCCAATTCCTGGAAAGTCCGCTATCGGTATTGAGATCCCGAACGCAGATAAGGAAGTTGTCTCACTCGGCGATGTACTGCGCTCGAATAAGGCTCGCAACAATCAGCACCCGCTCATTATGGGTATGGGTAAAGATGTTGAAGGTGGCTTCGTTGTCGCCAATATGGCGAAGATGCCGCACCTTTTGGTAGCAGGCGCCACTGGTTCAGGTAAGTCAAGCTTCGTTAATTCCTTGATTACTTCTATCTTGATGCGAGCAACTCCCGATGAGGTTCGACTGATGATGGTCGACCCCAAACGAGTAGAACTGACCGCGTATGAGGGAATTCCGCATTTAGTGACCCCGATCATCACTAACCCCAAAAAGGCGGCAGATGCGCTCCAATGGGTATGCCGAGAGATGGATCAGCGTTACGACGACTTAGCAAACTTCGGTTTCCGGCATATCGATGACTTTAACAAGGCTGTTCGTGCAGGAACGGTTAAGCCCTTGCCAGGGTCAGAGCGGGTTATTCAGCCTTACCCTTACCTGCTAGTAGTCGTAGACGAGCTTGCCGACCTGATGATGGTGGCTCCTCGTGATGTTGAAGACTCCATTGTGCGCATTACGCAGCTAGCACGCGCAGCGGGAATCCATCTTATTTTGGCTACGCAACGTCCATCGACCGATGTTGTGACTGGTTTGATTAAGGCCAATGTTCCTTCTCGTTTGGCTTTTGCCACAAGCTCAATGACCGATTCTCGGGTAATTCTGGACCAGCCAGGTGCGGAGAAATTGGTAGGTCAAGGTGATGGCTTGTTCCTGCCCATGGGAACGAGTAAGCCGGTTCGAGTCCAAGGTTCCTGGGTTACAGAAGCTGAGATTAAAGAGGTTGTCAAGCATGTGACAGAGCAGCTCAAGCCGCAATATCGCGACGATGTGACTACTGCTCCGGTAAGTGCGAATAAGGTAGCTGAGGATATCGGCGATGATCTGGAATTAGTGCTAGAAGCTGCAAAGCTCATAGTTGATATGGACTTGGGCTCTACCTCGATGCTGCAGCGAAAGCTCCGTGTTGGTTTTGCAAAGGCTGGACGACTCATGGACATTCTTGAGACTCGTGGCGTGGTCGGTCCTTCACAAGGATCAAAGCCACGAGAGGTTCTAGTAAAGCCAGACGAACTAGATGATGTGTTAGCTAATA
>CAMQXE010000149.1 GCA_947038745.1 uncultured Propionibacteriaceae bacterium
CATCTTTGGATTCACTGGGACCCCCATCTTCGCTACCAACGCGAGTAGCGGCGGCGACCCCAAACTCAAAACCACAGAACAGGCTTTCGGAGACAAGCTGCACACGTACACGATCGTCGATGCGATCACTGACAAGAATGTGCTGCCGTTCCGAATCGACTACATCAACACTGTCAAAGTTGGCAATGTCGTCGATAAACAAGTCAATGCTATTGACACTGAAAACGCGCTACTTGCCCCAGCGCGGATCAGCGAGATTGTCAGATACACCCTTGCGCACTTTGATCAGAAAACCAAGCGTTCATCCAGCTATGAGCACTCGGTGGTGACCAACGTTGTCCAATCCAGCCGTACCCGCTCCCAAGAAGAAGCACAGCGAGAACGTAGACGAGTCCGAGGATTCAACGCGGTCTTCGCCACAGCATCCATTGATGCTGCCCGCCGGTACTACAACCAATTCCAGATTCAGCAACAAGAACTACCGGCTGATCGGCAACTGAAGATCGGCCTGATTTACTCCTACGGAGTCAATGATGCAGCCAGCGACGGGGCACTTGACGATGAAGCCTTCGACGCTGAGGCCTTGAGCACAGATGCGCGCAGCTTCCTCGAAGATGCAATCCAGGACTACAACGACATCTTTGGCACAAGCTACGACACCTCCGCCGATAAGTTCCAGAACTACTACAAAGATCTCTCCCAACGCCTGAAGAACCGTGAACTTGATCTCGTGATCGTGGTCAATATGTTCCTCACCGGTTTTGACGCAACCACCATGAACACTCTGTTCGTTGATAAAAACCTGCGTGCACACGGTTTGATCCAGGCCTACTCGCGTACGAATCGTATCCTCAACTCGGTCAAGACTTACGGCAACATCGTGAGCTTCCGCAACCTTGAGGACGCCACCAACGATGCGATTGCACTATTTGGAAACAAAGATGCTCGCGGTGTGGTGCTTCTCAAGCCTTACGGAGAGTATTTCGCGGAGTATCAAGAGAAGGCCAACGAACTCCTTGAGGCTTTCCCTATCGGAGAACCGATCATCGGTGAAGCCGCCCAGAAAGAATTCATCAAGCTCTTTGGTGCGATCCTGCGTCTGCAGAACATCCTCACCTCGTTCGACGAATTCGCAGGTAACGAAATCCTTACCGAACGACAGAGCCAGGATTATCGCAGCGTCTACCTTGACCTCTATGCGGAGTTCCGAAAGGAAAAAGACTCTGACAAGGAACAGATCAACGATGATGTAGTTTTTGAAATCGAGTTGATCAAACAGGTAGAAATCAACGTTGACTACATCCTTATGCTGGTGCAGAAGTACCGTGACGAACATGGCGATGGCGACAACAAGGAGATTCGCGCCGAAATCTCTCGCGCTGTAGACGCAAGCCCGACGCTACGCAACAAGAAAGACCTCATCGAATCATTCGTCGATTCTCTCACCGTTGGCGGAGAGATCGATCAAGAGTGGCAAGCATTCATTGCAGACAAGCGCAATGCTGAGCTCGAAGCAATCATTGCAGAAGAAAACCTGCGCCCGGACGAGACCCGCGTCTTTATTGATTCGGCGTTCCGGGATGGTCAAGTCCGAACCGCCGGCATGGCAATTACGGAGATACTCCCGCCGGTTTCACGCTTCTCTGCGGATGGTGGACATACGGAGAAGAAGCAACGAGTGATCTTGACAGATTCTTTGGGTTGAGCACGACCACTACCGACTAATACCGTGCTGGCCCGGCCAAGTGCACAGTTTGTGTGTCTTGGCCGGGGCGGCATCGATGGAGTTCTGGAACTATTAGTAAGTGAATCTTGGATAGCTGAACGCACTATCTATTTTCCTAACCACCATGAAATAGCCGAAATGGGGCTGGTTCTTCCCTTTGGGCTCTTGAAATCTGGTGGTTAGGAAAGTGCCCACCGAGATCTGCCCGCGCAGATGGTGAACTGAGCCCGCCCTGCCTCGCCATCTCTATAACAATTCAGTTTCAACTACTGAAATATCCTCAACAAGGACATACGCTATGCAGCTTCGCTGAAAATATGGCGTAAGACCGGTGTCATCTTCTCCGGTCCTCTCCCAGTAAAGGAGCAGGCATGTCCCGCAAGACTGTTACCAAACCTGCCGGAACAGGCGGCTTAAAAGAGCTAACTATCCGCAGTGTCATTATCGGTGGTTTGATCACCTTGGTGTTCACCGCGGCTAACGTGTATCTCGGCCTCAAAGTCGGTCTCACGTTCGCAACGTCGATCCCGGCGGCCGTGATCTCAATGGCGATCCTCTACAAGGTCAAAGACCACACTATCCAAGAAAACAACATTGTTCAGACGATTGCTTCATCAGCAGGCACTCTCTCAGCAATTATCTTCGTTTTACCAGGCCTCATCATGGTCGGTTGGTGGGCCAACTTCCCGTACTGGACGACCGTTCTCGTCTGTGGTTTGGGCGGCATTCTCGGCGTCATGTACTCGATCCCGCTTCGACGTGCTCTCGTCACCAACTCCGACCTTCCATACCCGGAAGGCGTTGCTGCGGCTGAGGTACTCAAAGTAGGCGACTCTCACGAAGGCAGTGTCGAGAATAAGAAGGGCCTCGGCATCATCATCTGGGGTGCAATCGCAGCAGCTTTCTTCAGCATTCTCGCCTCGATGAAAGCCGTCAATAACGCTGTGACAAGCGCATTCAAGGTGGGCAAGGGTGGCACCTTCTTCGGCACTAGCCTTTCCCTGGCGCTCATCGGTGTGGGGCACCTCGTTGGCCTCACCGTCGGTATCGCCATGCTCATCGGCATCGTGATCTCCTTCTTCGTTCTCCTGCCGATCCGCACCGCAGGTCATCTTGCCGATAAAGACACCATGATGAAGTCGATCAAGTTCATCTTCAAGCAAGACGTTCGCTTCATCGGTGCAGGCACCATCGCGATTGCCGCAGTCTGGACCTTTTTCAAGGTCATCGGCCCCATCGTCAAAGGCATCAAGGAATCCCTCGCCGACAGCAAGAAGGGTGCCGCAGGCGTGGAGATCCCCCGCACCGAGCGCGACCTCTCAATGAAGACGGTGCTCCTGGTCACGCTGGGCTCTATGCTCCCCATCGGCGCATTGCTGTTCATCTTCCTGCGCACCGGCGGCGCTAAAGTCATCCATAACCCAGTGCTGCTCGTGATCGTAGCCGTCTTGTTCATTTTGATGATCGGCCTCGCTGTCGCGTCGGTCTGTGGCTACATGGCAGGCCTTATCGGAGCCTCAAACTCGCCTATCTCTGGCGTAGGTATCCTCGTCGTCATCACTGCCGCACTCGTGATTTACGCGGTCAATGGCAAGCCCGCCGACGACAGCCAGATGACTGCTCTCGTGGCCTACACACTATTCACTGCAGCCGTAGTGTTCGGTGTAGCGACGATCTCCAACGACAACCTGCAAGACCTCAAGACGGGCCAGCTCGTCGAAGCAACACCGTGGAAGCAGCAGGTTGCTCTGGTTATTGGTGTTATCTTCGGCTCGCTGGTTATCCCGCCAGTCCTGAACCTGCTCAACGGAGCCTTCGGCTTCGACGGCGCGCCTGGGGCTGGGGAGAATGCACTAGCGGCTCCGCAGGCATCGCTTATTTCCTCGCTGGCTAAGGGCGTTTTTGGCGGCTCCATTGACTGGGGTCTGTTAGGTCTGGGCGCGATCATCGGTGCAGTAGTTATTGCTATTGATGAAATCCTCGTCCGCACCAGCAAGAAGCGCGCCATCAAGCTGGCACTCCCACCGCTGGCCGTCGGCATGGGTATGTACCTGCCCTGCGACATGACCTTCATGATCACCGTCGGCGCGATCATCGGCCTGTGCTACGACAAGTGGGCCAACAAGCAGGTTGATCCGGAACGCTCGAAGCGTCTGGGCACCCTTCTTGCCACTGGCCTCATCGTCGGTGAATCACTGTTCGGCGTTCTCTACGCTGGAATTGTCGCTGGCAGTGGCCTTGAAGAACCACTAGCCATTAAGGCCCTAGCCGGAGATTACTTCGACGGCCCTGGTGCCTGGGTTGGTCTGATCCTGTTCGCGGCAATCGTCGTGGGCCTGTACCGCTGGGTCATGATGGTGTCGAAAGCCACTGACAAGGCCATCGCAAACAAATAAAACTCAATAAACTCAACAGTGGTGCTCCTTGGTAATCCAAGGAGCACCACTGCTCTATGGCGACGTTAGTCGAGGCTGGACGCAATGATCGGTGCGGCAGCAAGAAGGCCGACAATCGGGACCCCGATAGCGGCGACC
>CAMQXE010000150.1 GCA_947038745.1 uncultured Propionibacteriaceae bacterium
GATCAGCTCCATAGCACGAGTGATCTTTTTAGTTGCCTGGACCGAGGTGCGACGCTGCCGCAGTTCACGGAGACTGGCTGGCATTGGATCAGCCTCGCTTCTGCTTAACGATCTGCTCTTGGGCTACGTCATCAGCAGCGACGTCACCAGAGATCTTCTCATTGATACGAGTACCTTCACTGGTGCGGAAGGTTTCTTTAACCAAATCAATCTCTGTTACCAAAGCAGCAGCACTATCATCATCAAACTTTCCTGTGGCATCGATATTTCCTAGCACAGTTCCTTGACGACGCAAGTGTTCCAACAGTTCATCTTGGAAACGTAGTACATCAGCTAATGGAATCTCATCAAAGTGTCCATTGAGCCCTGCCCACACGATAACAACCTGCTCGGCAACTGGGAATGGTGCGTACTGCGGCTGTCTTAGCAATTCGGTGAGGCGAGCGCCTCGGTCAAGCTGACGACGAGAAGTAGCATCCAAATCTGAAGCGAACATAGCAAAAGCCTGCATATCGCGATACTGAGCCAAAGAAATCTTCAATGAACCAGATACTGTCTTCATCGCTTTAACCTGAGCAGAACCACCAACACGAGACACAGAGTTACCCACGTCGATAGCGGGACGCTGGTTTGCGTTGAACAAGTCAGATAGTAGGAAGATCTGACCATCGGTGATCGAAATAACATTCGTTGGAATATATGCCGAAATATCGTTGGCTTTAGTCTCAATGATCGGCAAACCTGTCATAGAACCGCCACCTAGCTCATCCGATAGCTTGGCACAACGCTCTAGCAGACGGCTATGTAGGTAGAAAACATCGCCTGGGTAAGCTTCACGACCCGGCGGACGACGTAGCAACAACGACATTGCTCGGTACGCTTCAGCCTGCTTAGTAAGATCGTCAAAAACAATCAGAACATGCTTGCCCTGATACATCCAGTGCTGCCCGATAGCAGAACCAGTGTATGGAGCAATGTACTTGAAGCCTGCTGGGTCAGATGCCGGAGCGTGCACAATAGTCGTGTACTCCATTGCGCCAGCTTTTTCAAGAGTTCCCCGAACTTCTGCGATCGTTGAACCCTTCTGACCAATAGCGACATAGATGCATCGCACCTGTTTTGTCGGATCGCCAGATTCCCAGTTGGATTTCTGGTTAATGATCGTGTCAAGGGCGATAGCAGTCTTACCTGTCTTACGGTCGCCAATAATAAGTTCGCGCTGCCCACGACCGATAGGAATCATGGCATCGATAGCCTTAATACCAGTCTGGAGCGGCTCGCCTACTGATTTACGATCCATAACGCCAGCAGCCTGTAGCTCCAGTGCACGACGAGCCTGAATATCTGCAATCTCGCCCAGCCCATCGATAGGGTTACCCATCGCATCAACAACGCGACCAAGGTAGCCGTCTCCTACTGGAACCGAGAGCACCTCGCCAGTGCGACGAACTGTTGATCCTTCTTCGATGCCTTCTGAGTTACCAAGGACAACGACACCGATCTCGCGAGCATCAAGGTTCAATGCAATGCCGAGGGTGCCATTTTCAAAGGTTAGTAGCTCGTTAGACATCGCTGAAGGCAGCCCCTCAACACGAGCGATACCATCGCCAGATACAACGACAGTGCCAACTTCCTCGCGCTGAGCAGCGTCGGGAGTGTAATTCTGAACAAATGCGTCCAGAGCGTCCCGGATCTCATCCGGACGAATGGTGAGTTCCGCCATGTGAATGCGTCCCTGCTTTCGGTTCTTCAGTGAAAACTCATGAATGGATTACTGGGCTTAGCCCAGTTGACGACGTACGTCATCGAGGCGACCAGCAACGGTTCCCTCAATCACGTCATCCCCCAGAGTCACGCGTACCCCGCCAATAACTGACGGATCAACGGTGACATGTATATCGACTTGATGCCCAACCTGGCGACTCAAAGCTGCTTGTAGCCGATCAGCCTGATCATCAGGAAGCTGACGAGCTACAGTTACTCGCGCTACAAGCCGCTCTTTTACTTGAGCAGCTAAAGCTAAGTAGCTTTCCACAGTCAAAGCAAAAGTACGCTCTCTGGCTACTACAGCACGCTGCGCAAGACGGATAGTAGCTTCGGCTGCCTTGCCAGAAAGTAGCGTTTCTACCAGCTCCTGCCGATTTTCGACTGAAACTTTACGATTAGCGATAGCTTCTCGTAGCTCATTGTCTGATTCAACAAGACCAGCAAAGCTCAGCAATTGCTTTTCAACTTCATCAAGAGTTCCTGCTCTCATAGCAGCAGTGAGCTCTGAGCGGATACCTTGACGTTCCAAAGCTGCCTCTAGAGCACGCCCTGACTGCCATGCCAAGCCGACTCCAGAAAGCACAACTTCTAGCGCTGCTGGAGAAATTTTCTCAGCTAGTAAAGTACGAGCAAGTTCTTGACGCTGCTGCCGGATACGACCAGGATCTGTGAGCACACGTCGCAAACCTGGCTCACGAGCCAGTAGATCTACTACGGAGAAAAGCTCATCGGTCAGCGAATGACTCGCTGCTGTTGCCAGCAGAGAACGATCCAGTTGATTTAACCGAGCTTCCTGCGATGTTTCCCACGTATCCGATCCAACCATCAGTGCCCCGCCTGCGAATCAGTCTTTTGGTCTTGTTCTAGCTCAGCGAGAAAGCGTTCAACGGTACGACGAGCACGCTCGTCATCGTCAAGGCTCTCTCCTACAATTTTGCCAGCGAGTCCGGTAGCGAGGCCACCGATCTCTGCCTTTAGTTGTTGCTGAGCTTGAATACGCTGAGCTTCAACTTGTAGCTGTGCTTGAGAAATAATTCGCTCCGACTCAGATTGAGCTTGTACTCGCATCTCAGATAACACCTGAGATCCCTGAGTCTTTGCCTCTTCACGAATAGCGACAGCTTCATCATTGGCACTGGCTAGCTTTGCTTGATACTCAGCAAGAGCTGCCCGAGCTTCTTCTTGAGCCAGATGAGCTTTCTCCATACCTCCAGTGATCTCCTGAGCACGTTCAGCATAAGTTTTCTCAAAAGCAGGAACTACAAATTTCCACATCACGAGGAAAATGATGATAAATAGTGCAATACCAACTAAAAACTCGCTGAGATCATGCGGCAGGAGGGGACCCATGGGTCCACTTCCATTTAGTGGGATCACTTCAGGATGATTGCCAAAGCGACGCCGAACAAGGCAAGAGCCTCAACTACGGCGAAACCGATCCATGCGGTACCCATCATGGCTTTGCGCGCTTCTGGCTGACGAGCGGTGCCGTTGATAACAGATACGAAGATCCACGCTACGCCAAATGCGGTAGTGAAGGTGACCATGGCATAGCCGATCATGTTGATCGAGCCGTTAATTTCCATGAGGTTCATGGTTTTCCTTTCGGAGTGTTTTTCTGGATATTCAAAAAGAACTGCGAAGCCTTTTAATGCTCCTCAGCGATCGCTGAACCAACATATTGTGCTGTCAGAACAGTGAAAACAAAAGCCTGCAAACAGGAAACTAGAAGCTCCAAAGCAAAAATAGCAAAGGAGAAGATAATCGAAATAATGCCGCCACCAAACCACAGCGGGTTCTCAATATGCTGTACCAAATAGCCGCCACCCACAACCAGTACCAAGATCACCAAGTGCCCGCCAAAAAGGTTAGCGAAGAGACGTAATGCTAAAGAGATCGGACGGGTAATGAAGTTAGAGAGAATTTCAAGTGGTATTACAAGTGGCCAAAGCGCAACAGGAACCCCTGGAGGGATCGTCATATTGACGAAATACTTCATCCCGTGAGCATGGATTCCCAAAGCGTTATACAAAACAAATGTCATGATTGCCAGACCATAGGCAAAACCGATCTTGGAAAAAGTCGGGAACATAAATACGAAGAACTCACCAAAGAGGTTATTCACCAAAATAAAGGAGAACATCGCTAGCAAGAATGGCATTACAACATTTTTGTACTTACCAAAATTATGCCCCAGCGCATCCAAAGCAATCTCTTGTCGAACTAGGTCATAGATCTTTTCACCAAGATACTGGCGCTTGCTAGGAACTATGGTTTGCTTACGCGAAACCCACAGCCAGAAAGCGATCACAAGCAGTGCGCCGATAGCAGCTTGGATATGGTGGTTGGTAAGCCATGCGAGTGGATGATCTGCGCTAAAGATGTGACGCGATTCAAAACTCTCTTCACCAAATACGGGAGCTTTTCCTCCCTCCATGGGAAGGAGCATCGGGATCACGAAACT
>CAMQXE010000151.1 GCA_947038745.1 uncultured Propionibacteriaceae bacterium
CAGCTCCGGCAACTGCACCTTGGTTCATCCCCAGATTGAAACCGGCAGGTTGCGATACTGCAGTTACAACTCGTATCGCTTCTTGGGTCAGCACCGAGATCTCATCTCGCTCTGCATCGGTGAGATCAATGTAGGCCGCGACATGACGGTATGGGCAGACCAGCAAATGCCCTGGCGAATATGGATATAAGTTCATCAAGACGAAGGCATGCGTGCCTCGCCGCACGATGAGTGCATCCTCATCGCTATGCCCTGGCCCCGCGCAAAATGGGCACCCTTGATCTTTGCCCTCTCCCCCGATATAGGCCATCCGGTACGGGGTCCATAATCGTTGGAAAGCGTCGGGGGCTCCCGCAAAAGAATAATCCGGGATGACCGTCTGAGCTGGGGTTGAACCAACCCCAGCCAGACGATCAGTTGTTGCCATGATGCTTACTTCCACGTCTCAGCGTTGGGCGAATCGTTACGTCGCGACGTAATCCACTCGACGACATCAGTCACAGCCTCGGCAACCGGAATCTGGTTGCGTTGTGAACCATCGCGGTAGCGGAACGAGACTGCACCAGCATCAACGTCATCGCCACCGACGATGAGAATGAATGGTGCTTTCTGCTTAGCCGCATTGCGGATCTTCTTACCAAAACGATCATCGGAGTGATCGATTTCGACGCGGATACCGTGCTTTTCCAGCTCAGTCACAACCTGCGTAAGGTGCTCACGATGTTCGTCAGCAACCGGAATCGCTGTGACCTGAACCGGTGCCAGCCACGCTGGGAATTGGCCTGCGTAATGCTCAATAAGAACCCCCATGAACCGCTCAAGCGAGCCAAATTTAGCTGAGTGAATCATGATGGGCTGCTGATGTGAGCCATCGGCTGCGACATATTCCAGACCGAAACGCTCTGGTTGGTTGAAGTCGTACTGAATCGTCGACATCTGCCAGGTGCGACCGATCGCGTCTTTGGCCTGAATCGAAATCTTCGGGCCGTAGAAGGCCGCACCACCGGGATCAGCAACAACGCGCAGCCCAGACTCGTCTGCGATTTGCTGCAAGATTGCGGTAGCTTCTGCCCACTGTTCATCGGTGCCGATGAACTTGTCCTTCTTCTTGCCATCCTCATCTCGGGTCGAAACTTCGAGATAGTAATCGTTCATGCCAAAGTCATTGAGCAAACCAAGGATGAACTTCAGTAGGTGCTTGATCTCGTCAGGGGCCTGCTCCTTGGTGCAGTAGCTATGCGAGTCATCTTGGGTAATCATGCGCACCCGAGTCAGGCCTTGAACCACGCCGGACTTCTCGTTGCGGTAAACCGTACCGAACTCAAATAGGCGCAGCGGAAGTTCCCGGTAGGAGCGTCCCCGCGAGCTAAAAATCAGGTTGTGCATCGGGCAGTTCATGGCTTTGAGGCGATATGCCATCCCCTGCTTGACGACCTTGCCATTTTCATCGATCTCGTCATCGTGCATGGCCGGGAACATGCCTTCGGCGTAGTACGGAAGATGCCCTGAGGTGTAGAACAGATCTTCTTTGGAGATGTGCGACGTCGAAACGTATTGGAAGCCTTCTTCAATATGGCGCAAGCGAACGTAATCTTCCATCTCGCGCTTGATGACGCCACCCTTGGGGTGGATCAACGGTAAACCGGGGCCAACCAAGTCATTGAAGGAGAACAGGTCCATCTCGGCACCGATACGACGGTGGTCGCGCTTCTCCGCCTCAGCGATACGGTTCTTGTACGCCATAAGATCATCTTTTGATGCCCAGGCCGTGCCGTAGACACGCTGAAGAGACGCCTTAGATTGATCTCCACGCCAATAAGCCGCCGAGCTACGAGTGAGTGCCCACCCATTGCCGAGATAGCCGGTGTGGGGAACATGTGGGCCACGGCATAGATCTCCCCAAGCACACTCACCGTTGGAGCGCACGTTGTCATAGATCGTTAGTTCAGCACCGCCAACTTCAACATTGCTGCCGTCTTCAGCATTTGCGCCACCTTTGTCGGTGATCAGTTCCAGCTTGAATGGCTCATTGGCCAGTTCTACGCGGGCTTGCTCATCAGTGACGACACGACGCACGAAGCGCTGCTTCTCTTTGACGATCCGGCCCATGATCTTTTCAAGTTCTTTGAGATCGTCAGGGGTGATGGACCTCGGAACCTGGAAGTCGTAGTAAAAACCGTCCGTGATCGGCGGGCCGATGCCGAGCTTGGTTTCTGGAATGTATTCCTGGAGCGCCTGCGCAGTCACGTGACCACAGGAGTGGCGCAATATCGACAGACCCTCATCGCTAGTACTCAAGACCGGCTCGATGACATCGCCATCAGCAAGCTCACGATGGAGATCGCGAGTCTCGCCATTGACCTTCATAGCCACAACGGTACGATCGTGACCGTAGATATCGAGACCAGACGGCGTCTCGGTAAAGACTTTGTCCTCTCGAGAATCGTCACGGATGAGCGTAAGTGAGATGGACATGGTCTACCTTTCGTGGTGCGACCGGCCATACCGGGGCTCAGTCGTCTTTATTGGTATCCCCTATTGTGCCGTATTTATCGATACCGCGCGTGGCAGAGATCAGTGGCCGATCATCATTTGTACGATCTCGACGTCAGTGCCAGCCATGCCGTCATGAGCTACTCGACAGATATTGCGAATCGTTTCTTCTGGATCGTCCCCAACTAGACCATGCCCCGGCAAGAAGGTTTTATGACGCTCGGCCATATCAACACCGCAGGTAGCATTCTCTACCGCTACCGAGATTTTTGATGCGCACGATGGTTTAGCTCCATCACAGACCATGCCACCACTAGTGGCAATGGTATTGACGATCGCCATCCCAATGCACTGATGATCTAGGCCTTTCAGCCGCGCAATTCCTGCCCCGGCACCGCTAGCAGCAGATACCACGCCGCAGAAAGCAGATAGTCGTCCAGATAAGCGCTTTTGATAAATTGCCACCAGATTCGACACGATAAGGGCGCGTCGTAACTCATCGGTACTGCTACCAAGTTCACGAGCATACGTAAGTACTGGCATAGAGACGGTCAAACCTTGGTTCCCCGAGCCAGAGTTGATCAGCACCGGCAATGCACAACCGCTCATTCGTGCATCAGAGCCTGCAGCAGCTCGTGCCCGAGCTAGTACATGTACATCAAGCATCCGCGTTTCAGTCAAGGTTTTGCCGATCTCGGCTCCCCACCCGCCGCGTAACCCCTCTTCGGCAATGATTTCGTTGGATGCAACTTGGCGGTCAAGTAAGTCAGCAAGCTGAGGCCGCTCCTCAAAATCCACGACATCAGCAAAATCTAAGATCCGCTCTAAGGTAAACAGATCTTCTGGAATAGCTGCCGACTCTGAGGTAGCAAATGGCGCCTCCACAATCACCTGGCCGTTGCGAGTGCTACGGCTTACATGCGTGTGAGTCCCTTCTAACCGCACCGAAGTCTCATCGTCTACACCATGAGCTGTTACTTCTATCCAAAGCCCGGTGACGCCCTGCTCAAGTTCAACTGTTACCCGGCCTTGTTTCACATAGTCAGCAGCAGCTACAGCGTCTACTTCAGTAGCAGCTTCAAGGCACCGCAATTGGTCTTCTGCTCGGCCCGCAAGCGCACCCAGAGCTGCCGCAATTTCCATCCCGGCGCGTCCACCTGAGCGTGGCACAGTTACCGCCCGAGCATTCTTGATGATGTTGCCACTACAGCGAAGTACCAGTGCGGTCGGCTGTATTCCCAATAAATCTCTGGCTAATGCCGCCGCCAAAGCGATCGCAATCGGTTCAGTACACCCGGTTGCAGGGACGATATCGGCAAGGAGCACCTGTTCAAAGGCGTCCTGATAGTGCAACTCCATAATGCTCCTTGTGCCGTGACTAAGCGTGAGTTTATCTCTGAGCATTTCAAACCAGCCGTAGGGGTGTAGCCGAAATGGGCGTCCGGTTACCCGAACACCCATTCCCGTAGTTAGCGACTAGTTTCGATATAGCTTTTTCGTCTGGTAAACCGGTTCGCTTGTGACATTAATGTTGAGTGCCCGGAAGATGCCTTCATCAACGCTGCCCAAGATGGTCGTGGTGTGGATATCACAACCACGAAGCTGTTCTAGCGCCTCCAACGCGAGCTTGGCAGTAGGATTTGTAGCCGCCGACGTCGATAATGCGATCAGCACCTCATCGGTATGCAAACGCGGGTTCTGCGAGCCAAGATGCTGAGTTTTAAGTGTCTGGAT
>CAMQXE010000152.1 GCA_947038745.1 uncultured Propionibacteriaceae bacterium
GTCGATTTCGGGATCGTGGTTGGGTTCCTGCGCGACATTTATGCTCTCGTCCGACGCAACTTGCTCCGGTTCCTGCGACATACTCATTCTGCTTCGACCTGGCCTTTGCTCACTCGGAACCTGGCTCCAGCAAGTACCGCAGGAATGTCATCATCGACGGCAGCGGTCACCATGACTTGCTCAGCAGTGAGCGCCGATTGGGCTAACCGCTCACGCCGCGTAGCATCGAGCTCAGCAAAAACATCGTCCAAGATGAGGACTGGCTCGATCCCGTCAGCCCGCAACATCGCAAAAGCCCCTAGCCGCAGCGCCAAAGCAAAAGACCATGACTCCCCATGGCTGGCATACCCTTTGGCTGGTAACTCCCCCAACGTCAAAGTGATGTCATCACGATGTGGGCCGATGAGAGAGATTCCGCGCTGAAGTTCATCGCCGCGACGAGCCGCCATCAGATCGACCATGGCCGCGCTGAGGGCAGCTAACGATGAATCCGTCGTATCGATCTTGCTGGTGTAACTTGCCACAGCATGGTTATTCGTCGGCGCAATAGCCGCATAGGCCTGCTCGGCGTACGGTCCAAGCGCGGCTAAGGTATCGAGACGCGCAGCAAGAATTTCCCCGCCAAAACGGGCTAACGGCTCATCCCAAGAGTCCAATGTTGAGGCAAGATCTGGGGCAGCTTGTCGATAAGAACGCCCGGAAACTGACTTTAACAAGGCATTACGTTGTTTGAGAACCCGCTCATAATCCGCGATGACTCCTGCCATTCGCGGCCAGCGAGCGATCACCAACTCGTCAATGAAACGACGTCTAACCGCAGGGTCACCTTTTACTAGCGCGAGATCATCTGGAGCAAAGACAACCGTGCGCAGTGCTCCTAGTAGGTCCCGGGTGCGCGGTAGCGGTGCCCGGTTAAGACGCGCTCGATTAGCTTTCCCAGGAGTAATTTCTACTTCCAGCAGCAGCGATCGAGCATCATCAAGACCAGCCTGAACTCGCCCTCGCACCACTGCTCGCTCCGCGCCAGCACGAACTAGCGGGACGTCGGATGAAACGCGGTGCGAACTCAAAGTAGCCAGGTAGTCGACGGCCTCAACGAGGTTAGTTTTACCTTGACCATTAGCGCCAACGAACACCGTAACGCCCGCAGCAAGACTCAGCGAAGCCGTCTCGTACGACCGGAAGTCGTGCAGTTCGAGGGCAGTAACGAACACTAGTCAGGCAGGCGCATCAACATGATGACGTGACGGTAGTTCTGCACTGGCTCTGCTGCCATATCGGCCAGACCCATGAGCAGACATGGACGACCCGGCTTAGTGAACGACAGTTCAACAAATGGGGTATCCATGGCCGTGAGTGCATCTTGGAGGTAGTGCGGGTTGAAGCCAGCCTTGTCTAGGCCCTCTTCTTCGCCGTGATGTGCAACAACCGCTTGCAACGCTTCGACGCCCTGAGCCTGGTCACCCTGAGCTGCCTCCAGCGTGATCTGATCATCGTGAATCAGGATGCGCAGTGGCGTATTACGTTCAGCAACCAGTGCAATTCGCTTCACTGAGGACAGGATTTCTGCAGTGGACACGCGAACTGTCACTAGCGGATCCATGGACAAGAAGTGACGCAGCTTGGGAAACTCACCATCGAGTAGCCGCGTCGTAATTTCACGCTCGCCAGCAGTACCCGCACCATCGAAACCGATGAGGCCATCTCCAGAGTCGGGATCAGCCAGCGACATGGTCACTGCCTCACCTGAGGTCATGGATTTGGCTGTCTCGTTGAGCACCTTTGCCGGTACTAGTGCCGCTCCTGAAACCGACGGCGACGTCGGATGCCACGTCATCTCCTTGAGCGCCATGCGGTAACGGTCGGTCGCTAGCAAGGAAAGTGTCTCTCCCTCAATTTCGACGCGCACACCAGTAAATACTGGGAGCAATTCGTCGCGTCCAGCAGCTACGACGACCTGCGCAACACCTTGAGCAAAGTCCTGAGATGCGATCTCACCGGTAGCCTGCGGCATATCGGGCAACTGCGGGTATTCCGCAACGGGGAGGGTTTGTAGTGTGAAGCGTGCTAGTCCACAGACCAGCTCCATTGACGACTCATCGGCGGTAATATCCACCGGCTTACTCGGCAACGAACGACAAATATCAGAAAGCAGACGGCCTGACACCAGCGCCTCGCCCTGCTCTTGAATATCAGCCTTCACCGTGATTTTGGCGCTGGTTTCGTAGTCAAAAGCCGAAAGTACGACCTGGCCCTGCGATGCCTGAATTAACAAGCCGGCAAGGATCGGCACTGCCGGTCGATTGGGCAAGGATCGTGCAACCCACGCCACTGCCTCGGCAAGAGCATCACGCTCGATACGGAACTTCACCGCGCACCTCACAAAAATCAGGGTTTGTTGTCACGCGCCAGCATATCGGCAATATCGACTCTTCGCGTCGCTGCACGATACGTCTGTGGATAATTAAACCCAACTGACTGCCCTAAACGGGCAAAAGGTGGGGTTCTTTTGCTAGAACCCCACCTTTCCACAGCACTAACTTGCTTTCACCGCATCAAGAACCTTGAGCCGCGAAGCCCAGATAGCGGGCACAATCGCCGCGAGCAGGCCGACGATCATTGCCAATACGACAAGTACCCCCGCTTGTGGCCAGTTGATCTGCAACATCGTGATGCCTTTACTCGCCATGGATCGCTGGAATGCAATACCAAAGACCAGTCCCATGCCGATACCTAGAACCGCACCAAGAAGGGCAATAATGACTGATTCCAGCCCGACCATGACCCGTAGTTGCCGTCGAGTCAGGCCAACTGCACGCAGCAAACCGATCTCACGTTTACGCTCAATGATGCTCAACACGAGCGTATTGATGACACCAAATATCGCAATGATGACCGCAATCGCCAACAGTGCATAGATCATGGCAAGCAACTTATCGACCTGGGCTGTTTGTGCTGTGACGTAAGCCTCCTTGTCAGTCACTGTGACCATGGGATAGTCATTCGTGGCATTCGTGAGACCAGCCATCACCGGTTCCAATGACGTTCCTGGTACTAGTTGGACGATGCCCAGATAATCGATATCTGGAAAACCTAGCTCCAGCAATGTCTGTCGCGACGTCTGAATAGACCCCAAGCTGGCGCCCTCCTTTATGGTGAAAATCCCCACAACCGTCAGCGTGGCTTCTTTCTGACCAACCCGGACCTTGAGATTTTGTCCCACACTCAGCTCGGAGCGTTTCGCTTCTTTTTCTGTGACCATGATCTCGCGTGGAGCGCTAATTGCACGCCCGCTACTGAGTTTTTGCTCGGTGACTTTTCCCACCATCTCAGGATCAATACCAGTCAAGGAATACTGCTTTTCTGGCTTCTCGGCATCTGTTGCCGATCCAAAAGTCATTGCCCAGACTTTGCTCACCCCAGCTACCTGACGCATTGACTCCGTTACTTCAGGCTTCCACCCGGAATAGCCACTTGCTTGCACCATGGCGTCGAAGTTGAGCTGCTCACGGTAGATCGCATGCATCGATTTTTCTAGCGACGCACCCAACACACCAACAGCGGTGACCACCGTCACCCCAATCATCAAAGCCGAAGCAGTAGCAGCGGTACGGCGTGGATTACGCATTGAGTTAGTGGCAGCTAGGTGTCCGATTTGGCCGCCGATAACCGAATAGATCTTGTCCATGATCCAGGTAAACGGATAGCCCACAAGCGGGCTTGCCATAGCCACGCCGATCAACATCAGTCCTGCACCAGAGCCGACCCAGATAATCACATGGGATAGTCCGCTGCGCATCAAGGCAACGGCGAGAATACTGGCACCAATGCCAGCCAATACCGTGCCGATAATGACATGCTTACCGAATTTCTTATCCGCACTTGCTTCGTCATAGTTAATGGCAGCAATCGGTGCCACCTTTGCTGCCTTGCGAGCAGGTAGGTAGGCAGCAATAACGGTTGTCACGATTCCAACTACTAGGCAGATCACGATACTACGCGTATCAGGACTCAATACCGTGCTGATAAGTTGCGCTGAAGAACCATTGACTAGGGGTTTCATCAATGCAGCAAGACCCCAACCCCCGGCAACACCTAACAGCGAACCGATCAGGCCGATAATGCTTGCTTCGAGCAAAATTGAGGCGCGGATCTGGCGCCGGCTTGCGCCAAAAGTGCGGTACAACGCAAGTTCACGGCTTCTTTGCAC
>CAMQXE010000153.1 GCA_947038745.1 uncultured Propionibacteriaceae bacterium
CGATGACACCGTTATTTCTACGCTACTTCCACGACCGTTGATCGCTGCCTGGAACTCCTTAGTTCTCACCGAAGATGCCAGAAAACCTGTTGATGGTATGGCTAATTTATTCCACGCGATAGACGTCGAGCGCCCGGGAGCGCCAGTTTTCTATATTTCTACTGGTTGCTGGGATACGTCAGACTTTCTGCATCGCTTTCTTACCCACAACGGCTACCCTGATGGCCCGATGCTGCTCTCAGATTGGGGGCCAACGAATACCGGTTGGTTCCGATCAGGAACCGAACACAAACGTCGCGCGCTGCGTGAGCTGACCCGCGATCTCCCCAACATCAAATGGTTACTTATCGGTGACGATGGACAACACGATCCCCATCTCTATCGTGATTTCGCAAACGATCACCCCGAAAAAGTCAGTGCCATCGCTATTCGTGAGCTATCAAGCACAGAACATGTTTTAGCTCATGGCTACCCTGTTGCCATTGGCGAAGATACCGTTTCAATCCATGGTGCCGATATTCCAGAAGCCTGGGCACCCAACGGACATGGTCTTGCGCAGTTGCTCTTACCCGTAATTTCTCAGCGAAACAAAATCCCCCTCACACCTGACACGCCGCAAGACGTGGCGCCAGGAACCCCCAGCGCATGATTAGATGATCTGTGCGATAGGCGCAGAAAGGACGGGATATGGCTCGGCAGACCGCCCCTGAAGAGGATATTGACGAGAAGATCGTCGATATTGACGTCTCTGCAGAAATGGAAGCTAGCTTCCTGGAATACGCCTATTCCGTCATCTATTCTCGCGCGCTACCTGATGCCCGCGATGGCCTAAAACCAGTTCAACGGCGCATCCTCTACACCATGGGTGAGATGGGACTACGCCCCGATAAGAGCTATGTCAAGAGTGCCCGTGTTGTCGGTGAAGTCATGGGTAAGCTCCACCCTCACGGCGATACTGCTATCTACGATGCTCTCGTTCGCCAGGCCCAGCCGTGGTCAATGCGGTTACCTGCTCTTGATGGTCACGGGAACTTTGGCTCACTCGACTCTGGCCCGGCAGCGATGCGTTATACCGAGTGCCGGATGGCACCGGCTGCATTGGCGATGGTCGCAGGTATCGATGAAGACACCGTCGATATGCGCCCCAACTACGATGGCAAAGAAACCGAGCCTACGGTCTTACCTGCGGCTTACCCGAACCTATTGGTCAATGGCGCCCAGGGTATTGCGGTGGGCATGGCAACCAATATGGCTCCACATAACCTCATCGAGGTGGTTCAGGCGCTCAAAGTCCTGCTCAAGAACCCAGACACTGATCTTGACGAGATTATGCGCTATATCCCTGGCCCAGATCTGCCTACAGGTGGAAAGATCGTTGGCTTAGATGGTATTCGTGATGCTTACGAGGCTGGTCGGGGTCAGTTCAAGATTCGTGCTACTGCGCGGATCGAACAAGTAAGCCCACGCCGCAAAGGCATCGTCGTTACTGAGCTGCCTTACCAGGTAGGCCCGGAAAAGATTGTGGAACAGATCAAGACTCTGGTCCAGAATAAGAAACTCATCGGCATAGCTGATCTTAAAGACCTCACAGATCTCACTAACGGCACCAAGCTCGTGATCGAGATCAAGAACGGCATTAACCCAGAACCTCTATTAGAACAGCTATACAAGCTCACTAAAATGGAGGATTCGTTCTCCGTGAACGCGGTAGCGCTAGTTGATGGACAGCCGAAGACGCTGGGATTGATGGAACTGCTTAAGGTCTATCTACGTCACCGTTGCGAAGTGATAACGCGCCGTTCGCAGTTCCGGCTACGCAAGGCCCAAGAGCGTCTGCACCTAGTTGATGGCTTGCTTCTTGCTATTGCTGATATTGATGATGTGATCGCAATCATCCGTAGTTCCGATGATGTGCCGCAAGCCCGCGAACGGCTAATTGAGGCTTTCGATCTGACCGAAACTCAGGCTACGTACATCCTTGATCTCCAGTTGCGGCGTTTGACCCGTCTATCGGCGATCGAGCTGGAAACACAGCGCAAGGATCTCCTCGCTCAAATCGAGAAGTTGGAAGAGATCCTAGGAAATCCTGAGCGCCTTAATCGAGTCATCGCTGACGAGCTAGATGAAGTTGCACACCAGCATGGAACTCCTCGACGTACGGTGCTATTGGCTTCCTCTGGAATTGCTGCAACTGCTGCTGCCGCTCCCCTAGAGGTTGCAGATGACCCCTGCTGGGTTTTGCTCTCATCGGCTGGCCTTGTAGCCCGTACTGATATGGCAGACCAGCCACCAGCTATCACGCGTAGAGCAAACCACGATGTGGTGATCTCAGCGATTCAGACTACGGCCCGGGCCGAGTTTGGCATCCTGACCTCGCAGGGTCGTGTGGTGCGCTGTCGCGCGATTGATCTACCTACTATTCCGGTCACTGCGGAGGCTCCGAATCTCCAAGGCGGTTCTCCATTAGTTGAATTAGTGCAGCTAGAGCCAAAAGAAAAGGCTCTTGCACTGTCCTCACTCAACGAGGATTCTTTGGGTTGGGCTTTGGGCACAGCCAAAGGTGTGGTTAAGCGGACAAAGTTCGAGACAATCGGCAAAGATGCTTGGGACATCATCAGTTTAGATGCGGGAGACACAGTAATCGGCGCCTGTGAACTCCAGCGTGAAGATGATGAGCTATGTTTCATTACTGATGATGCTCAATTGCTACACTTCCCCGCCAGCTCAGTTCGTCCACAAGGGCGCGCCGGTGGAGGTATGGCGGGAATCAAGCTCGCGGCTAAGCGTGAAGTTATCTGGTTCGGAGCTGTTTGCCCGGCATCTGCTCAAGTTGTCACCGTTGCAGGTTCCTCTGACGCTTTGCCCGGCACTGACTCTGGCAGTGTTAAGGTGACGCCATTTCTGGAATACCCTGGCAAGGGGCGCGCGACCGGAGGCGTTCGTTGCCAGCGGTTCCTCAAGGGTGAAGACGCTTTGAGCCTAGCCTGGGTTGGTGCAGCCCCTGCAGTTGCGGCAGCGGCTTCTGGCGCTCCGATTGATCTGCCACCCATCGATCCTCGACGTGATGGTTCTGGAACGCCTGCAAGCCAACCCCTAGCCGCCGTTGGACCTGGCTACATCAGCTAGAGTGGTGGAATAAACCCGCGGGAGCTTGAGCACAAGCTGAGACCGACTGTTGCTGTCGATACCGTCAGAACCTGTCCAGGTAATGCTGGCGTAGGAAGAGTGACATGCGTATCAAGACCGCTATTGGCGACATGCCGCGCGCTGGGCGTGCAGCAATCCGTGGAGGAATCTGGGGTAACTTCGTCGACCAGATTAATATTTTTCTACCAGTGGCAGCCCTAGCTCCGGCGCTGCCCTATCTTGCAGGCAAAAATGCCGTGGCACAGTCGGCAGCTTTTGTCATCATGGCCACGCTCATCGGCCGCCCGCTAGGAGCGATCATCTTTGGACGTCTTGCTGACCGGCTAGGCCGTACCTCGATGACAAAGCTAGCTATCGGCGGAACGGCTGTTTGCACCCTACTCATTGCTTGTGTGCCAACGCATCGGTGCTGGGGAGGCTGGACCATAGTAGCCATTATTGCTCTACGTTTTATCGGTGGCATTTTCTTAGCAGGCGAATACTCTGCCGCGATCCCCTTGGCTATGGAATGGTCAGTACCTAAAAAACGTGGCCTATGGTCAGGGCTGATTATGTCTATGTCGCCGTGGGCTCAGGCGAGTATCGCATTTGTTACAGCTATTTTGATTTCCGCGCTGGGACCGGACTCATACGCGCGTTGGGGCTGGCGGGCTTCATTTGTAGCTGGCGGTACAGCATCGCTCATCATGTTGGCTTACTATATTCGCAAAGTTGCCGATGCTCCTATTATGTTCAAGCAGAAGCATCAAGAATCCGACACTACAAAAGCTGGTCTACACGAAGTTCTCTTTGGTCAATGGCGCAATGGCTTCTGGCAGATGTTCGGATTAATGACAGGGCTGTGGTTTCTTACCCAGATGGTCGTCATCGTACTGGCAAAGCGTTTAGTAATCGATGCTCACCTATCACACAAAGATGCTTCTATTGCAATGGGATGTTCTTCAGTAGGACAGGCTTTGCTGATGGCATGCACTGGGCATTTATCCAGCAAGGTAGGGCGCCGTCGCCTTCTCGTAGGCTGGTCCATCCTTGCCTTTATTACTGCGCCATTGCTTTGGCTA
>CAMQXE010000154.1 GCA_947038745.1 uncultured Propionibacteriaceae bacterium
AGTCAGAGACAAGAGTGCCGCAGTACGTACCTCATCAGAATTGACGTCATATCCGCGAAGGTGAGCGATGCCCGCAACGGCGCGGATAGCGGTGACGTAGAACTCAACAAGATTTACCGGGATTGCAATGGGCATAGTGATGAAACCACCAAGGTTAGTGATGAAACCAAGGCTTGTGGAAGAACCGAGAGCGCTCAAAACGATTCGGTCCTCAGCGTCTTCGCGAGACTTCGATTTGGCTAGCTGTTTCTCAGCCATCTCAATAGCCCCAGGGTATCCAGCTTTTCCATCGATGCCGATATTTAAGATCTGCTGAACCAGCTTCTGTACGGCTCCGGGGTTGTTCTCCGGGTCGCGCGCTTCTTCGAGCGCTGACTTAGCAACCTGAGTATTTTTCTTGCGAGTCAGCCACTTCATCGATAGTTCCTTACGTTGGGTGTTATTCCAGTGTACGAAGTGTAGGTAGCTTTAGATCGGCTTTTTGGCAGACCAGAACCAGCTAGCCTTGGAATATGACGAGCCAACTACAGCAACTGGATTATGTGCAGATACCTCAACCTGCGCCGACAGGTTTAGCTGTTTCCAGACCCGCGAACCATGACTTCATCAGGCTATGGCGTGAGCACAAAGTTGTGTGGTGGCACGCGCTGTTAGCGCTCCTTGCGGTCGTCGTGTCATGGATCTTACTCACCATGCTCTGTACCGTCGTCGCAGTTATTGTAGACCCGAACTTGGCGCATAGATTGCTCAATACCCCAGAGGCCTTCACGCCATCAATCTTTACCGCAAATAATGTGTCTATCGCTTTACTGATCCCACTGACGATCTTCTTCTCGTGGCTCTGCACGAGGCTTTCTCCACTGACATCGATCAATGTGTTTGGCCGGATTCGTTGGCGTTGGGCTGGACGTGTGCTGCTCATCGTCGTGCCGATGATTGTGGGCTATACCTTGTTTCAGCTATGGCTTGGCGGTATAGATGGCGTGAGCCGACGTCCTTGGACTGTCTTTATGATCATCATCATCTTGCTCACGACCCCGCTACAAAGCGCAGGCGAGGAGTTTCTCTGTCGGCTGTTGATCCCTCGTACCTTTGCTAGCTGGATCCCTAACCGTAGGATCGCGATAGCGGTTGCCTGGATCGCTTCTACGGGTGTGTTTGTGATCATTCATTTGGCGACAGACCCCTGGCTCATCTTGTTCTACACGATCTTTGCTACCTGTGCTTTCATTCTGGCCTGGCAGACGAAAGGCCTAGAAGCACCGATCATTTTGCACGCTATCAATAACCTCTGTGCTGAGTGGTCGCTACCTTTCACAGACTTTTCCGGCATGATGGATCGTTCCGTTGGGAATGGTTCCCCATGGATGCTCATTGATATGGGCTGGTTGGTTCTTATCACAGCGCTCGTGATGTGGAGCTACCGAAAAGCTAATCCCACCACGACTTTGGAGGTTCGTGCATGACCGCTCCCGCAACGCTATTTGGGCAGTTGGAACCCTTACTAGCCCAAGTTTCTAAGCCGATTCAGTACGTCGGCGGAGAGCACAATAGCCAGCGTAAAGAGTGGGATGCTGCCCAGGTGCGCTGGTGCCTGAGCTATCCAGACGCCTACGAAGTGGGGCAGCCAAATCAAGGCATCGCCATCTTGTACGAAGTACTCAACGAACGAGACTGGATTTTAGCTGAGCGTAGCTGTGCGATCTGGCCAGATCTTGTGGCATTAATGCGCCAGCATAAGATCAGTCAGTTCACGCTAGAGAACCATCTACCTACTCGGGCTTTTGACTTATGGGGCTTCGCCTTCTCTACCGAGCTGTGCTACACCAACCTGCTGCAGATGCTTGACCTGTCTGGTATCCCGATTCACAGCGCCGAGCGTACTGATGATGACCCCATCATCGTTGCAGGTGGACATTCCATGTTCAATCCAGAACCAGTGGCAGATTTCGTTGATGTTGTGGTTTTGGGAGATGGAGAAGAAGCTGTCCTCAAACTCTCCACGCTGGTGCGGGCTTGGAAGAATGAGGGTTGTCCTGGTGGTCGTGACGAGGTGCTGCTGAGGATCGCTGGTACAGGTGAGTTCTATGTACCGCGCTTCTATGACGTCAGCTACCGTGCCGATGGTCGAATTGAGAAAGTCATTCCAAATCGTGCAGGTGTGCCGCGTGAAATTACCAAGCACACGGTGATGGATCTCGATGAGTGGCAATATCCAAAGGCTCCTTTGGTTCCGCTGGCTGAGACGGTTCACGAACGGTATTCCGTTGAGATTTTCCGTGGTTGTACTCGGGGCTGTCGGTTCTGCCAAGCAGGTATGATCACCCGACCAGTACGTGAACGCTCAATTGACACCATCGGTGCCATGATCGAAGACGGCTTGCGCAATACCGGCCTTGAAGAGGTGGGATTGCTGTCGCTGTCATCGGCTGACCATACCGAGATCACCGATCTGACCAAGCAACTTGGGGATCGCTATGAAGGCCAGCAGGTTTCGCTCTCGTTGCCATCTACCCGTGTTGATGCTTTCAATATCGACTTGGCCAATGAGCTATCGCGCAATGGTCGGCGTTCGGGCTTGACCTTTGCCCCAGAAGGCGGCACTGAGCGGATGCGCAAAGTCATCAACAAGATGGTTGATGAAGATGATCTAATCCGCACGGTAGCCACGGCTTTTGGGAACGGCTGGAGAAACGTCAAGCTCTATTTCATGTGTGGTTTACCAACTGAAACTGACGAGGATGTTCTTGCTATCGCCGAGCTAGCAGCCAGAGTTATCAAGACTGGCCGCGAGGTATCTGGCACGCGCGACATTCGCTGCACCGTCTCCATCGGTGGGTTTGTGCCCAAGCCGCACACGCCATTCCAATGGTTTGGTCAGACTCCGGCAGATGTCATTGATCGCAGGCTCCAAGGGCTGCGCGATCTTATCCGGGCTGACCGCGCTTACGGCAAGGCCATCGGATTCCGCTACCACGATGGCAAGCCCGGCATGGTCGAAGGTTTGCTCTCACGAGGTGATCGTCGCGTAGGCAAGGTTATTGAAGCCGTATGGCGCGACGGTGGCATGTTTGATGGTTGGAGCGAACACTTCAGCTTCGATCGGTGGATGGAGCAGGCCGCTACGGTACTTGAACCGCTCGGAGTGAACGTTGATTGGTTCACTACCCGTGATCGTGACTTCAGCGAGGTGCTGCCCTGGGATCATCTCAACAGCGGTCTTGATCGTGAATGGTTGTGGGCGGACTGGCAGGATGCGATTGCTGGGCGCTCTGTTGAGGATTGCCGCTGGACTCCATGTTTCGATTGTGGCGTATGCCAAGACATGGGCACCGATATTCAGATCGGTCCGACGGGCAAGACGCTCTTACCGCTCGCGGTCGCAAAACCGGATTTAGGCTAGCAAGGCTATGTGTTGGGTTGGGGGCATCGAAGTGTAGATGCCCCCAACCCCACGCATAGGGCTACTGAGTTCTAGAGGAAAGCTCGTCTTCAAGGTAATGAGGACGGAAGGCATACAGGCCACAGATCGTGAGTGGGATAGTCATGAGTAGCAGGCTAATGAGCGGCCAGGTAAAGCTACCTGTGAGTTCCCGTAGTACCCCGATTAAGAGAGGGCCAAGAGCTGCAATGAGATAGCCCACGGATTGGGTGAATCCCGAGAGCGCGGCTGTGCCTTCTGGGGTGCGGGCCCGTAGTCCCATTGCAGCCAAAATTAGCGGGAATGAGGACGTGCCAAAAGCGATGAAAACAGCCCATAGCCACGGCACTGTTGCGGGGGCAAGCCAGAGACCGGCATAGCCGATTATTGAGCAACCACTGAGCGCGATGAGTAAGCCGTATGGGGAAGGGTTGCGGGCGGTATAGGCCGGGAATAAGAAAGACAAGGGCAAGCCAACTCCGGTAGCAATCCCGAGTAAGAGTCCGGCATGAGTTTCTGAGATCCCGGCTTGCTGATAGATCGAACTGAGCCAACCAAAGACCGAATATGCCTGTGCTGATTGGAAGCCAAAGAAAATTGCCATGAACCAGCCCAGGGGAGTGCGCGCAACCTGGCGTAGCTTGATGTGGCTGTGCTCAGTATTTTGTGGTTTTTCCCCAGCTTTTGTTCGCGTAAGTACGATCCAGGGCAAGGCTGATACTAAGGCGATCAGGGCAAAGATAAGGAAAGCGTCATGCCAGCTACCTAG
>CAMQXE010000155.1 GCA_947038745.1 uncultured Propionibacteriaceae bacterium
CCTCGGAGGCGTCGACGAGCAGCAGTACGCCGTCTACCATTTCGAGTCCACGCTCAACCTCGCCACCGAAATCAGCGTGGCCTGGGGTGTCGATGATATTGAGAACCATCTCAGTGCCGTCGGTCATGGTGTGCTTGACGGCAGTGTTCTTCGCAAGGATGGTGATGCCCTTTTCACGCTCCAGGTCCATCGAGTCCATCACGCGGTTATTGACGTCTTGGCCCTGGCGGAATGCGCCAGACTGCCAGAGCATGGCATCGACCAGAGTGGTCTTGCCATGGTCAACATGGGCGATGATGGCGACATTGCGAAGGTCTGAGCGGACGGCCATGTGGCTCCTCGTAACAGTGGCGCGGTTTTTCCGCGCCTTAAAGGTAAGTCTACCTGCTTGTTCGAGCAGTTCGTTGAGCGAAAATATGCTGGACGGCACGCCAACGGTGTAACCAGCCTCACAAATATCGCGAAACACCCCCAAGATATTGACAAAAAGGTTCTAGGTGGAGCACTCTGTAAACGTTTTCAGAAATCGTTTACAGAAAGCCCGCCAGGATGTCTCCCTCAGTCACTATTCGCGATGTCGCGAAAGCTGCGAACGTGTCGCTTGCGACTGCGTCGCGGGTGCTGGCAGGGACGACGAATGTCCGGCCCGCAACCCGGGAGCGAGTCGAGCAGGCTGCTCAGGCTTTGGATTACCGCCCAAATCGCCTAGCGCAATCGCTGCGTAATGCGAAGACAGGTAGCGTCGGGCTTCTGGTTTCTGACATCCGTAACCCTCACTTTGCTTGGTTAGCGCATGGGATCCAGACACGTTTAGCAGTTCAAGGATTGGTGACGATCTTTGGTAATGCTTCGGAAGATACCACCGGCCAAGATGCTTTCCTTGATCATGTGGAGAGCCTGCGCATTGATGGGCTGATTATCGCTCCGCAGTCAGCGCAATCAGAGTCGTTGCGTCGCATCGTGGATGCTGGCATTCCTACAGTCTTTGTTGATCGTCTTGCTGCTGGTTTTGAGGTCCCGGCTGCTTATAGCGATTCGACTCCGGGCATGATTGCTGCGCTGGATCATCTTGCAGAGCTAGGGCATCGCCACATTGGGCTTATTGCTGGTCCCTCAGAAACCTCCACTGCAAAGGATCGCCGACGTTCATTCAAAGCGTATGCCCCGCAGCGGTTTGACCAGATCTCGGTCAAGGATGGAATCAAGAAGGGGCCGGTTTCTGCAGTTGAGGCAATGCTTGCCGAGGGTTGTAGCGCCATCATCATGGCCTATGGCCCCCATGCTCCCGAAGTTTTTGAAGCTCTCAATCGAAAGGGCTACAAGGTTCCTGAAGATCTGAGCTTGGTTGCTTTCGACGATCAGCCAGCCCTGCGACTTACAAACCCAAGATTTACCGTAATCGCCCAAGATACCGATGCCATGGCCGACGAAGCTGTTGCGCTACTCCAAGCGGCAATGGCAGGGGAGCAGCCAAGCAGCGTCGTATTGCCGACCTGCCTCCTCATTCGAGACTCGACTGCGGCTCCCGCCGCTCAGAAGAAGGAACGTGCATGACCACAGTCACGCTTAACCACGTATCAAAGTCGTTTGGCCCGGTGCGCGTGATCAGCGATGTCACGCTCACGCTGGAGCCTGGGCAAGTCCATGTGCTCCTTGGCGAGAATGGTGCTGGAAAATCCACGCTCATTAAGATGATTTCGGGGATCTATCACCCAGATAAGGGTGAAGTGCTCATCGATGGTAAGCCAGTTCATCTGGCTGGGCCGCGTGACGCGGAGCATCGTGGAATTGCCACGATTCACCAAGAATTGAACCTGGTTCCGACCATGTCTATCGCGGAAAACATCATGTTGGGCCGGTTCCCAACGAAAGCCGGTATCGTCGATCGCCGTGCAGTCCGGCAGCAAGCTCAGGCGGCATTAGACCGTATCGGTATCGCACTTGATATTGACATGCCCGTCGGCAAACTTGGCATTGCCAAGCAGCAGCTGGTTGAGATCGCACGAGCGCTGTCGTTGGAGAGCAAGGTTCTTATTCTTGACGAGCCAACTGCTGCACTTACCGGCAAAGAAATTACTCAACTGTTTGAGATCGTCGAGCAGTTAAAGAAAGATGGCGTGGCTATGGCATTCATCAGCCATCATCTTGATGAGATTCCAAGAATCGGCGATACCGTCTCTATTTTGCGTGATGGTCATTTCATTGATCAGGTTCCAGCCACGACGCCAGAAGCCGAACTAGTCACCAAGATGGTTGGACGCCCGATTGATCAGCAGTTCCCCTCGCGGAACGCCACTTTGGGTGATGAACTGCTCCGTATCGATAATCTCACCAGCGCTGGAAAGTTCAGCGATATCAGCTTCGCTGTGCGTGCAGGCGAAGTTGTCGGACTAGCCGGATTGGTTGGATCTGGGCGTACCGAACTCATCCGCGCTATTGCTGGTGCTGATAGCTACAACAGCGGTAGCGTCACAGTCGCCAAAAAGCGAATCCCGCGCGGCAAGGTAGCTAAGGCTATCGCGGCTGGCATTGGTCATATTCCTGAAGATCGCAAGGGGCAAGGTCTCGTCCTGGGCGCTTCTATCAATGAAAACCTTGGATTTGCCACGCTCTACCCGAATGCCACCGCTGGATTAGCTAATCTCAAAGGCCAGCGTGAAGCGGGTGACAAGATTGCTAAGTCGCTGCGGATCCGTTGCCGTGATCTCAACCAGCGAGTCGGTGATCTTTCTGGCGGAAACCAGCAAAAAGTTGTTTTCGGACGTTGGATCAACGCGGAATCAACCATTTTGCTTCTCGACGAACCGACTCGTGGCGTTGATGTTGGCGCCAAGGTAGAGATCTACGAGCTGATTAATAGCACTGTCGAAGCAGGGGGTGCGGTCTTGATGGCCTCATCAGAGCTTCCAGAAGTTTTGGGGATGTCTGACCGCATCCTCGTCATGTCCGATGGACATATCACCGGCGAAGTACCAGCGAGCGAGGCGACCCAAGATGCGGTCATGACGCTTGCCGTCACGAACGTCGACACGAGCACCGTTACTAAGTAATAAGGAACCGAAAACATGAGCAATACTCAGTCCAAGGCAGCAGCGCCGCGTAAGGGCGGACTCGCCGTGCGTTCGGTGGGCCAGTTCTTCGCCAATAATGGAGCCCTCGTTGGCCTCATCGTGTTGTGCGCCGCGCTAGCGCTGGCAACGCCAGTGTTCTTCAGCGGTGCCAACCTACTCAATATCGGTATCCAGGCTGCCACGACAGCGATCTTGGCCTTTGGCATGACGTTCGTCATCGTCGCTGCCGGTATTGATCTGTCAGTTGGCTCCCTTGCGGCTATCGCAGGCATGGTAGCGGCTTACAGCTTCACTCAGATGGGCTTACCCGGCTGGTTGGCGCTCATTCTGGGCCTGCTGACCGGTTTGGCGCTGGGCATTGTTAACGGTATGGCTAACGCCTACCTACGCCTGCCGAGCTTTATCGCGACATTGGCGATGCTATCGATTGCGCGCGGTTTGACTTTGGTGATCTCAGACGGTCAGCCGATTGCAACCCCGGATTCGGTGAACTTCCTCGGTGGCACAGTTGGTCCAGTTCCGGTGCCGATCATCGTTACCCTCATCGCTGGCCTGATCGCCTCATTTATTTTGAACCGCACCGCGCTAGGCCGCTCGATGTATGCCGTCGGCGGCAATATTGAGGCTGCCCGGCTATCAGGTATCCCAGTAAAGAAGGTCCAGGTCGCTGTATTCGCGCTTTCGGGTATCTTCGCTGCGCTTGCTGGTTTAGTTCTAGCGGGTCGTCTTAGCACTGCTGCGCCACAGGCTGCGAGCGGTTACGAGCTGGATGCAATTGCAGCAGTTGTTATTGGCGGGGCCTCATTGTCTGGTGGTGTCGGCAAGGTTTCAGGCACCGTGATTGGTGCACTACTGCTCGCAGTTATCCGTAATGGTCTCAACATTCTCAATGTTTCCTCCTTCTGGCAGCAGGTTGTCATCGGTCTTGTGATCGCTGTCGCTGTCTGCATTGATGTGCTACGCCGCAATGAGGCTGCGCACTAACAACTGAAAGTCCTTCAAAACCAATAGAAAGGTGACACTTATGTCGAAGGAAATTTCCCGCCGCGGATTCTTGGTGGGCGTGGGCGTGGGCGCCGGTGCTCTTGCTCTTGCTGCGTGTAGCTCAAAGAGTGGCG
>CAMQXE010000156.1 GCA_947038745.1 uncultured Propionibacteriaceae bacterium
AAGCGTTAAGCAAAACCGCCGACGATGCGCCCAACAACTTCGACGTCTTCCCGGTGACAATCGTTCCATCTGGAAGTTCCAAAGCTGCAGCCGGAGCCTTCGTCGTTTTAGCTAGCTCTAGTGCCGGAGTAACGACTGGCAGATCAGCCTTATCAAGCCCCAATCGGCTCATAATAAGCGCGCATCGCTCTGATTGCACCGGCTCTAGCTGGTCTTTGGCCTCAGCAACCAAACTCTTGTAGTAGCGGCGAATGATCTCATGCTTGCCGGCACGCTGACAGATCTCGTCATCAACGATGGCCTTACCAGCCATATTGACGCCCATATCCGTTGGCGACTTGTACGGCGACTCGCCTCGGGTGCGCTCCAGCAACCGGTTCAATACCGGGAACACCTCAACGTCGCGGTTGTAGTTGACGACCTGCTCCCCGTAGGCAGCCAAATGCCACGGGTCAATCATATTGACGTCATCAAGATCAACAGTGGCTGCTTCATAGGCCACATTGACCGGGTGCTCTAACGGTAGGTTCCAGATCGGGAAGGTCTCCCATTTGGCGTAGCCAGAATCGATGCCACGCTGGTGATCGTGATAAACCTGAGACAAACAGGTTGCCATTTTTCCTGAACCAGGGCCAGGAGCCGTAACCACGATCAGATTACGCTCAGTTTCGACATACTCGTTCTTGCCATATCCCTCATCAGAAACGATGTGATCGACATCATGCGGATAGCCAGCAATCGGGTAATGACGGTAAACCTTAACCCCCATACGTTCTAGCTTTCGCTTGAATGTACGAGCTGGACGGTTGTCTTCAGCAACTTGGGTGATAACAACACTTCCGACGTAGAGCCCGCGTGAACGGAAAGCATCGATGAGACGCAATACATCCTCGTCGTAGGTAATCCCAAGATCGGCGCGAACCTTGTTTCGGGCAAGGTCTTTAGCACTAATGACGACGATCACTTCGACGTCATTGGCCATCGATTCCAACATCGCGATCTTGTTATCGGGAGTGAATCCTGGCAGCACACGGGAGGCGTGGAAGTCGTCAAAGAGCTTTCCACCAAACTCCAGATACAGCTTGCCAAACTTAGCTCGACGTTCGTTGATGAACTTCGACTGGAGGCTGATGTACCTCTCGCGGTCGAATCCAATACTGCGCATGAGGTCCCCTCTGGGTAGCTGACCGATCTACTTTAGCCCCAAGCTCTAGGTAATAAACCCAGATCACCAAAACTGAGAACCTCATTCCATGGCAGGATAAAGCTATGGCTCTCTCCCCCGAACTATTCACTGATTTTCTTCTCAGCAGCGGCGCGCTGACCTTCGGTGACTTCACCACCAAATCTGGCCGCAAGACACCGTTTTTCATCAATACCGGGACATTCCAGACTGGACCGCAGCTAGCACTCCTAGGTGAGGCATATGCCGGAACCATCCTTGACCAGATGGGCCCAGTGGATGTTGTTTTCGGGCCAGCCTACAAAGGCATTCCACTAGCAGTCGCTACCGCTACTGCTTTAGCCGAAGATGGGCTAAGCGTGACGTATTCCTCATTGCGCAAGGAAGCCAAAGATCATGGCGACACTGGCTCTTGGCTAGGCCATATCCCCACAGCAAATGAGCGAGTCGTCATTGTGGAAGACGTCACTACTGCCGGTACTTCTGTCCGCGAGTCAATGCCCGCGCTACGAGAAACTGGTTGCACTGTCGTTGGCTTAGTTATCGCCGTTGATCGCCAAGAACGTGGCACTGGACCGCAGTCTGCATTGACCCAAATCAGTCAGACCTACGGCATTCGCACTGCTGCGATTGCAAGAATCGACGACATCATTGAGTTAGTGCGACCAACGCTCGACGCCGATACGCTTGACCGTATTGCCGCCTACCGCACAGAGTTCGGCGGCCAGTAAATCTTTCGATGCACTTATACAAAGATTTGGGTCTGATCGAGAACGATCAGACCCAAATCTTTTGAGGTATCTGCCCTAGTCGGCCAGAAGTCGATAAATGTCCTTGCGGGCACCGCTGAGAATGTCACGCACCTTCGCCATTGCGTCGGTATCCCCGCCCATGGCGACATGACGTACTGCGTCATCGAGTTGCTTCATTTCCTGACGAAGTTCAGGAACGCCGCGCCCTGGGCCAGCCACGCGCTCCCACGGAGCAGCCAGCTCTGCTGCATTCTGATTGCAGTAGTTCTTTCCAGCTTCAGATAGGGAAAATGACTTCTTACCGTCAATCTCGTTTTCGATGAGCATTCCCTCATCAACGAGGAGGCCAAGAGCAGGGTAAATGGAACCAGCCCCAGGCTTCCATAACCCTTGCGAGCGTTCAGCGATGGCTTGAATGAGCTGGTATCCATTCATTGGGCTCTCAGCGATCAAAGCCAAGATGGAGTTACGAACGTCGCCTCGACGCCCACGCCCTCCATGTCCATGTCTATGCCCGCCGCCATGACCGCGATGAGGGCCATGGTCTGGGTGTCCAGCTGAGTTGTGCGCCATATCCGCATTGCGTAGTGGTGCGCCATGACCGGCGCGGGTGAATTCGTGGTTCTTCACTTTTTCTTCCTTACGATATGTTTTCGATATATCGACTATAGGTCGATATATCGAAAACGTCAAGGAAACGCACAAAAGAAAAGCGAGGGATCCCAATGGAATCCCTCGCATACCGTGGGCGATAGCAGACTCGAACTGCTGACCTCTTCGGTGTGAACGCGAAACCGAACCCCCGTTGCACTGCCTTCAACCCCTTGCAGCGGTTGCTGATCTGCGACACAGACAGAGGGTCTTACAGTCTCGGGGTACGCACGGGGTACGCGAATGAGCAATGAGCGCAAACTCATCCGCGAAGCTGGCGAAGGGCCAGACTCGCACGCATTTACGAACGCAGCAGGAGCCGCCGAGAACAGACCGCGAACCGGTCGAGATTCACAGCGCACGAGATCGCGCGCGGAGATGTGAAGACTGGTCACCGTGGATCTCTGGTCCCCTTCGAGCTGCTGGACGAGCAAGACAGCATGCCAGAAGGCCAGCGCCGGGCGCTGTGCTTGGAGTACGTCGGTGCGACTCGGGGTCGTCGTGCGATCACATGGTCTCGCGGCCTTAAAGAGCGATATGGAGTCGGCGAACGATCCGATGATGAAGTTCTCGAACGAAGATTCAGAGAAGTTGGCTCCAGCCGTGGCAACTCTCGAAGCCACCACTTACGACCGACTACTTCGCACCGCCCCGGAACGACTGACCCAGTTCCTTTTGACAGCATCCCTGGGCATCCCACAGGGATCAGTCTTTGACCCCTGTGAAACTACTTCTTGACCCACCAGGGGTCAAAGTTATAGCTTTGAAGCGTTCCACCAGAACAGCCCAAGATAGGAGGATGCAATGCCCGAATTCGTGTTCAGCGAAGAGACCGTCCGACAGCACAAAGAGACGAAGTTGCGTGCCCAGACACTCGCACAACGCCTTGAAAACGCCTTGAAGGTTGATCTGTCGCCAGTGGCCTTCAAGCTGTACGTCCATCTGGCCACGGAAGATTTCCGAGCGCCTATCGCTGGGGAGCTCTTTCGAGTCAAGAAGTTGCATCTCGCGGAAGCGATAAGCGTCACCCCGAAGACCATCCCGCCTGCGTTGGACCAGCTACATGACGCTCATCTGATCGAAATCACCATGACCGCCCTGGGAGATACGGGGACCCGACAGAAGACCGAAGTCCGGCTCCTGCCAACAACTACCAACAAGGAGAACTGAAATGCACAGCAGCATGACGAATGAGAATATCCGCGCGGTACTTCTCGCCGAGGTCGCTCCCGCCGTCGCGGGGATCAAGCCCCTCCCCGAATGGGTGAATGTCTCGCGCGTTTGCCGGCGCCTCGGCTTTGAGCCCGTCGGCATTGAGCAGGAGCAGTGGGCGGCTGGGGCCGTCCAGAGCGCTATGGACGAGCTGAAGGCCGAGGGCCGCCTGAACTACAAGACACCCGCCGACACCAAGCGCATACAGGTGTGGGCCGGAAACGCCTAAAACTCGCCAAACCCAATACCCCCCCCCGCTTAACCCAGCCACAGTCACCGAGCCGGTGCGGTGTTAGCCGGGCAGCAGAGGTGATGTATGAGGAGCTGCCCGCCGAGCCGTGCCGGGTTCCACTGACGTAACAACAGCCGGGTTTGCGA
>CAMQXE010000157.1 GCA_947038745.1 uncultured Propionibacteriaceae bacterium
TCGGAGTCAGCCCTGATGCAGTGTCATGGACTGGCACAGTTCTCACCTGCGCTATCGGCATGGGTTTGGTGCCACAGGGGTTGCTCTGGCAATCAGCGCTGGCGTTGGGGGTCTTGGTTTTGACTGACGGTATGGACGGACAGCTGGCCCGTCGTACTGGCAAAGTCTCACCATTCGGTGCCTTTCTTGACTCATCATTAGACCGATTAGCAGACGGTGCCATTGTTGGCGGTGCGACGTTGTGGTTGGCTTGGCACGACCATTGGTATTTCGCCGGGTTAGGGATGATTGCAGTGATCCTGGGGCAAGTGACGTCCTATACCAAAGCTCGGGCTGAATCATTGGGCTATACCTGCACCGGTGGATTAGCAGGGCGCGCAGATCGACTCGTCATCATCTTGGTAGCCATGCTGTTACAAGGGCTTCATGTTCCTTATGCGCTTGGGATTGCGATGGTGCTGTTGAGTCTTTCTGGAGCGATCACGGTCTGGCAACGAATGCACCAAGTTAAGCAGCAATGCCAGGTAGTAGAGCAGTAGCGCTGTGACGTTGATGCCTCGCCCAGCCCTACAACTGCCATTTGCTGGCGCGCTGCTTGCAGGTGCTGGCGGCGGATTGCTCTTGTCTAGGAGTTTTCCAGCACATGACTGGTGGTGGGCTGCAATCCCGGCGCTAGCTGCCATCGTGCTGGCCCTACGAGGGCGAACCATTCATGGCGCCTTGGCCGTTGGCATAATCGCAGGAGAGGCTTTCTACCTACCGCTGATCTCATGGTCGAATCTCTTTTTAGGACCAGTGCCGTGGGCAGCACTAGCTACAGTGGAATCACTGTTCTTCATGGTGGGTGCTCTAGCTCTGAATCGGGCACAACAATGGTGGCCATCACGCTGGAATCGTCGCGGACGACGTTGGCCTTTGGTGTTCTTGCTTGCTGGTTTATGGCTCCTGCGGGAGGTGTGGTCGAATCACTGGCCCTACGGCGGTTTTGCCTGGGGGCGGGTAGGCCAGTCACAAGCAGCAGCGCCGTGGGCAGGGCTCTATAGCTGGATTGGGGTGAGCGGAGTATCCTTCCTCATCGTCGCGCTCGCGGCCGGGTTACTTGAAGTTATCGATGCGCTACGTGATCGATCGTGGCGTCCGGCTGTGGTGTGGGCGATAGTGCTTGGGCTGGTGTCTATATGCCCAGCATGGAAGTTGCCTATCGTGCGTACTGCGACAGTGGCAGCAGTACAAGGCGGCTCAGAAAAGGCAGGCTATTTCAAGCAGGGTGAGCCCGGCCAGATCCGCGATTTACACGCGCAAACAACGTTACGGTTGCCACACGCACAGCACTATGACCTCATCGTGTGGCCAGAAACGGCAGCAGAGTGGGATAGCAACGTCGATGCTGAAACGCGCCAACTCATCCAAGGGCTAGCTGCGACCTATCACACGACGCTCTTCGTTGGCGCGGTACGTCAAGAACAAGGAAACATCTACAACACCGTGGAAGCCTGGGATGAGAATGGCAGCCTGGGGCGTTTCGATAAGCGCAATCCGGTGCCCTTTGGAGAGTACATTCCTGATCGTGAGTTCTGGGCTTTCTTTGATCCAGTCCATGTCGGCATGATCAAACGTGGCTATAGCTTTGGCACAACACCTGCGGTGGTACATACCCCTTGGCTGCGTTTTGGTACCGGGATCTGTTTTGACGTCATCGACGACGCCTTGATGCGCGAATCGGTGCGAGATGGCGCTGAAGCGTTGATCTATCCAACGAATAATGCTGATTTCGGTCTGACTGCGGAACTAGATCAACAAATACTTTTCGCGCGGCTGCGGGCGATGGAGTCTGGACGTAGCGTTGTCCAGGTATCCACAGTCGGCCACACCCGAGCTTACGGCCCGCTTGGGGAACAGTTGGGGTCGGTGGAGTGGTATACCGCAGCGACGATGACAGTCGAGTTACCGATCACCACTGGAATGACGCCTGCAATTCGCTATGCGCGAGCACTGGCAGGGTTCATCACCTCTGCATCAGGACTGGTTCTGATTGCTCTTGGAACACATCGATATCGGCGCGTAAAACGACAATAGTCTGGACCCAAACGCACGTTCTCTTTGATAGTTGCTACAGTTTTTCCGAACGCACCGTTCGGGCGTTTAAAGAACGTGTCTATTTTCAAGGAGTCTCCATGTCGCGTTTCCCCGAGGATCTTCAGTACACGCCGGAGCATGAGTGGGTTCGTGGCGGCAATGGTTCAGTAGTCCGCATCGGTATCACTGACTTCGCTGCTGAGGCGCTCGGCGACATCGTCTACGTGTCGTTGCCGACCGTCGGTGAAGAGGTCAAGACTGGTGACACCTGTGGTGAGCTAGAGTCGACCAAGTCAGTATCTGACATCTTCTCCCCAGTTTCTGGCGTTGTGACTGCTGTCAATGAAGCACTCACCGATGTCCCGGAGACGGTCAATACTGATCCTTACGGTGATGGTTGGCTATTCGAAATCGAGCTGGGTGCAGATAATTCTGCAGATGATCTGCTCGACGCAGCTGCCTACACTGCTCAGATTGGCGAGTAAATCTCAGCTTTGTGAAGTCTATGGAGGAAGTAATTACGCTTTCCTCCATAGACTTCTCGCTATTCTTAGGTAATCTGGCAAATCGGATCAGCGAGAGGACATCATGCTTCATTGCACATCATGCGAACATGCCAATACCGCCCAGTCGAATTTTTGTTCGCACTGCGGCGCCTCACTCGTCAAAGATCACAGTGATGCTGCTGTCACGACCACTATCGTTCCGGTTGTTATCGACGATGAGGGTCAAGATCATCTCAGCGCGGCTGATGAAGCAGCGATCAATGAACTGCCGAGGGGATCGGCTTTGCTCATCGCCAAGCGTGGCGGAATCGCAGCAGGGGAGCGCTACCTCATCAACGAGGACGCGACGCTGGCCGGGCGTCACCCGGATTGCCCGATTTTCCTTGATGACATTACGGTGTCACGCCATCACGCAGAGTTAGTGCGCAATGCTGCAGGGCTTCATGTCCGTGATCTTGGCAGTCTCAACGGCACCTATGTCAATCGCGAGTTGATTGATGGGATGACCCAGCTCCGTACTGGAGACGAAGTTCAGATCGGTAAGTTCCGTATGGTTGTCTTTGTGAGCTCGCACGGACTCCAATAATGGCTTCAACTACGCGCAGCATCGGTCAGGTTCTTACCATCGTCAAGATGGAGTTTCCTGATGTGTCGATTTCGAAGATTAGATTCCTCGAAACTGAGGGTCTGCTGTCGCCCGAACGCGCTGCATCTGGTTACCGTCGTTACTCGCAAGAAGATCTTGACCGGCTAAAACTGATCTTATCGATGCAGAAGAACCAGTATCTGCCGCTCAAAGTAATCAAAGAACATCTCGATATGTTGGATCGCGGTGTCACGCCACCATCTTTGGAGCAACATCAGCCTTCCGCGGTGGTACTGGCGCGCCAGCAGGCCTCTGCCGTGGCTGCAGAGCTTCCTGAGTCTGCTGCTGTGCCGCAGGCGCCAGCAACCGCTGTGACTGCCCAGCAAGCCGTCAAACGCACGATTCGGATGACTCGAAAAGAGCTATTGGACGCCTCTGGTCTGCCCGAGCCGACGCTTGCTGAGCTTGAACGACAGCTACTCATCGCACCGCGTCGGGGGACTGGTTTTTATGGCCGCGATGCGCTCACGATTGCTATCGTGGCCCGCAGAATTGCTGCCTACGGAATGGATGCTCGCCATCTAGCTCAGATTAAGCAGGCAGCTGAACGAGCAGCGGGGATTGTAGAACAGTCAATCGCGCCTTATACCCGACGTAATGCTCAAGCTAGCGAGATCACTGCTGAAGTAACACAGCTGATTATCCATGCTCACGCTGCGCTGATGCGTACAGCAATGGATCGCTAACACCAGATTTTTAGTTTGCCCCGAGCGAGAGGTCTTTGACCCGTAATGTTGGGGGCATGACAGTACTAATGGACGTTGTTGGCGTGCGGGTAGTTGTTCCCCTGCAATCTCCCGTCTTGCTGTTGCGTGAGACTGCTGGAGCACGTTACCTCCCAGTTTGGATCGGCTCAGAAGAAGCAACCCACATTGCACGGGTGCTCTCGCAAGAAACGTCAATTCGCCCCCTGATGCATGAGATCTTTCTTGATT
>CAMQXE010000158.1 GCA_947038745.1 uncultured Propionibacteriaceae bacterium
CGTAGGTGTAACGCGCCTTCTGCTTCTCACGAAGCTGGAGCGAGTACTCGGAGTCCTTGACGCGGCCGCGGCCATGGACGCCCGGCGGGTAGGGACGGTGCTCGAACGCCTTGTCGTTGCCGACGAGATCGACGCCGAGGCGACGCGACTTCTTGGAAATAGGGCCGGTGTAACGGGCCATGATGTATTACCTCTTCTCGATCTTTCGGACTAAACGCGACGACGCTTGGGCTCGCGGCAACCGTTGTGCGGCACCGGAGTGACGTCAGAGATGGTGCCGACCTCAAGGCCGACAGCGGTGAGCGAACGAATTGCCGTCTCACGACCCGAGCCTGGGCCCTTGACGAAGACGTCAACGCGCTTCATACCGTGCTCCATCGCACGACGACCAGCGGCCTCAGCAGCCATCTGGGCAGCGTACGGGGTGGACTTACGCGAGCCGCGCTGACCAATGGTGCCAGCAGACGCCCACGCAATAACTGCGCCCGTCGGATCGGTGATCGAGATGATCGTGTTGTTGAACGTGCTCTTGATGTGCGCCTGACCGGCGACAATATTCTTCTTCTCCTTGCGACGAACCTTCGCCTTAGCGGCGGCATTCTTCTGCGCGGAGGTACGGCCTGCAGTAGCCATGTGTTACCTGTTCTCCTTGAGGTTCCGGGTCCGGGCCGCTACTAGCGGGCCTTCTTCTTGCCAGCGACAGCCTTCTTCTTGCCCTTGCGCGTACGAGCGTTCGTACGGGTGCGCTGACCGCGCACAGGCAGGCCGCTGCGATGACGACGGCCCTGGTAGGTGCCGATTTCAATCTTGCGACGAATATCCGCGGCGACGGTACGACGAAGGTCGCCTTCGGTTTCATAGTTGGCTTCGATGAAGTCACGGAGCGGAACGAGCTGCTCGTCCGTGAGTTCGTGGACACGGAGATCCCCGGAGATGCCGGTGGCATTGAGGATCGCATGTGCGCGGGTACGGCCAATGCCGTAGATGTAGGTAAGAGCGACCTCCAAGCGCTTTTCACGCGGAAGGTCGACACCCATTAGGCGTGCCATGTGGCTGTTTCCTTTCGGATATCAACCGATCTCCCGATCGGCTGCGAAGGTGTGTGGCGTGACGCATCCTCGCTTGCCTTGCCAGTTTCCTGGCCACGAGGCCTCCGCCTTCATCGGAGGGTTATGCCCGTCAATAGACGGGGTAAGCAGTCACGTTTATTGAGTTATTGCATGTTGCCTACCCGGCGAACCAGGCTTAGGCGCTGCGGGAATTAGCCCTGGCGCTGCTTGTGCCGGGGTTCCTTCGGGCAGATCACCATGACGCGACCGTGACGGCGAATCACCTTGCACTTGTCGCAGATGGGCTTAACGCTCGGCTGAACCTTCATCAGCTCTCTGCTTTCTCTTGTTATCGGTTGCAGTTACTTGTGTCGGTAGACGATACGGCCACGTGTGAGGTCGTAAGGGCTCAGCTCGACCACAACGCGGTCGGCCGGAAGGATCTTGATGTAGTGCTGACGCATCTTGCCTGAAATCGTGGCAAGAACACGGTGGCCGTTGGCCAGTTCCACCCGGAACATCGCATTCGGCAGCGCTTCGACTACCGTGCCCTCTAGCTCGAGGGCACCATCCTTCTTCGCCATATACTCCCTTAGTACGCAACACAGCATCGCTTGACGCAAGCGACCAAGGTTTAACTTTACGCCCAACACTGGGTTCTACCCAAATCCATCAACCGAGCTGCCCTCTGACAGCTCGTTGTGCATAGTTTTAATTATGGTTTACCTCTTGCGTAGCCCGACCTTTCGTCTTACAGTAGTGCTAACTGATTCTCAGTAAGGGCCGCCACGTTTGCGGTTCTGAATTCTCCAAAAAGGGCCTTCGGGTCCTTTTTCTTTTCTCTGCCAGGTCACATTTAGGACACCGCTATAGTTTTTGTCAGACCCGTATGCCATCGTTATTCCATGGTTGATTCGTCTTTCCGCTACCGCGTCGGCGTAGATGTCGGTTACCGTTCCCTTGGCCTGGCTGCCATTGAATATTCGGCTGCAGGTCAGCCCTTACGAATCCTTAATGCCCAAGTCGTAGTACATGACGCCGGCATTGACCCCGAAGAGAATAAGACTGCTAAAACTCGCAAGGAGACTGCTGGTGTAGCCCGTCGAGTTCGTCGCATGATCCAACGTCGAACCAAGCGGCTCAAGAAATTAGATAAGTTCCTTAAGGAATTGGGCTTCCCTGTTGATGCTTATCCGCAAGACGATCCATACCTGCCCTGGCGCTACCGGGCCGAGTTGGCTACTCATCCCATAGCTGACCCCAAAGAACTAGCCGCAAAACTCAGCGTCGCATTACGTCACATTGCCCGGCATCGTGGTTGGCGCAGCGCATATGACCGTGTCGAGAACCTCTTCACGGCGGTTGAACCATCAACTGAATTAGTTAGCTTGCGCGATCGTACTGCCGAGGCACTTCGTCGAGACATGCCAGAGACAGCAACCCCTGGACAGATTGTCGCTGCTTATGCGCTCACTCCCTCAATTAAGTTACGGGGGCCGAAGGGGCATCTACAAGGAAAGTTACGCCAGAGCGATTACGCCGAAGAGATTCGCCACATTGCTGCAATGCAGGGATTCGACGAGAAATGGGCACGTACAGTAATCAAAGTTGTCTTTGCCGCGGAATCCCCCAGAGGATCGGCTCTCGAACGTGTCGGTTTTGACTCACTCCCAGGGCAGGAAAAGCAACGTCGAGCAGCAAAAGCTGATTCCTCTTTCCAGCGTTACCGCATTGCTTCCATCATCTGCAATATCCGGGTTACTACTCCTAGACAATCAGAATCTCGCACGCTTTTGGCTGAAGAAAAGACACGAATCTTTGACTATCTCTGGAACTCCGGAGCAGGAACTGAGCCTTCCTGGGACGATGTTGCGTCTGTGCTGGGCTTGCAACGCGGAAATTTGGTAGGCGTATCGCAAGCTACCCCTGACGGCGAGCGTGCTGGCACCCGTCCCCCGGTATATGTCACTAATCAGCGCATTATGCAATGTAAGTCGAAGACGTTACAGCAATGGTGGGCAGGCGCCGGCCAGGCCGAACGTGACTGCATGATTGAAACTATTTCATTCGGCGGCGTTAGCGATGAGACTACGCCAGAAAGCCAGAGCGTAAATAGCTTCCTTGAAGCAATGGAAGAAACTGAGCTAGCAGTGCTTGATACGGTTGCGTCTGATCTTCCCGCAGGTCGCGCCGCCTACTCTGCAGACTCGATGCGCAGGCTAACCGATCGGATGCTTACGACCAGCGATGATCTGCATGCAGCCCGGATGCATGAGTTCGGCGTTTCAGAAAGCTGGGCTCCTCCGGCTGAAGCTATCGGTGTTCCTGTTGGCAATCCAGCTGTTGACCGTGTAACTAAGGCATTTGCTCGTTGGCTCCAGGCTGTTGAGCGCGAGTGGGGTATTCCAGAATCAGTCACAATAGAGCATGTCCGTGACGGGTTATTGAGTGAAAAATCTGCCCGCGAAATGACCCGCGATATGGAGAAGCGGCGAAGCAAGAATGAGGCCAACCTGGCGCGTATGCTTGACACCCACGGGGCATCGGCTCAGGGACGTCGTTGGGATTATGTTCGCTTTGAGGCTGTCACCCGGCAGAACTCTCAATGTGCTTATTGCGGTGGTCATATTGACTTCAATTCGGCCGAGATGGATCACATCTTGCCGCAAGCAGGCCCTGGCTCTAACTCACGGCGCGAGAATCTGCTTGCAGCTTGCCACCGCTGTAACCTCGCTAAGGGAAAGATTCCTTTTGCTGTATGGGCTGATAGCTGCGGTATTCCTGGGGTTAGCGTCAAGGAAGCGGTTGAGCGGATTAAGCACTGGACGGATGATCCTAAGGTTCCTAAGAAGCAGGTACTTCAATTTAGGAATGCCGTCATTGCCCGCTTAAAGCGCACAGATGCAGATCCTGAAATTGATGCGCGCAGCATGGAATCAATCGCTTGGATGGCGACTGAACTCCGCCATCGCGTGTCTTACCACTTTAAGCAAAGCGGGGCTGAGACCAAGGTTGAGGTTTATCGTGGCGGCATTACCTCGGAAGCGCGTAAGGCGTCTGGTCTGGAATGGTCGTTGCCATATTACGGTGCTTCAGGCAAGACCCGTTT
>CAMQXE010000159.1 GCA_947038745.1 uncultured Propionibacteriaceae bacterium
TGAGGAATGCCAGTACGCGAATAGCGATACCGACGATGGCAATGGGTTTTATGCCAAGCCAGTCTGTTAATGCACCCCCTAGAAAGAACAGGCCTTGTTGCGAGAATGTTCTCAAACCTAAGATCAGACCGATCATGGTGCCCGCAAGATGAAGGTCATGTTCAAAGTAGCCCGCTAAAAAGGGTACGACCAAGTAGAAACCGACGTTAAAGACGAATTGGGAGACCAAAAGTAGTTGAAGTGGTCGAGATAACTGACGAAATAGAGTGATATCGGCACGCATAGCTAGGCCATTGAGATGAGGAGTTGGGTGTATTCATGAGCAGGTTCGTTGACGATCTGGGCAATTGAACCTTGTTCGACGATGCACCCCGAACGCATCACCGCTACGCGATCTGCCAGAGAAGCAACGACTGCAATATCGTGGCTGACAAAGAGTAAGGATAATTGGCGCTGAGTGCGTAGCTCGCGGAGCAAATCAAGAATATCTGCCTGGACCGTGACGTCGAGAGCAGAGGTGATTTCATCACAAATGATTAACTGCGGATCAGCAAGCAGCGCCCTGGCAATAGCTACTCGTTGGGCTTGTCCCACACTGACGGAGCGGATGGGACGTTCAAGAAGTGAGCTGCTCAATCCCACGGATTCCAATGCTTCAACAGCTAAGTCTTTTTGCTCTAAGCGGGGAATATGACGCTTGTAGGAGAGCGGTTCACGTAGGCAGGTACCAATGCTCATCCGTGGGTCGAAGGAACTACGCGGTTCTTGGAAGATGACTTGCAACCGGCGCTGGTGTGCTCTCATGCTGGAGCGTGACCGTGGATTAAGAGTGGCTCCATCTAGCGTAACCGTGCCGCTATCGGCATGGACTAGTCCGGCAATAATCCCCGACAATGTGGACTTGCCGCTACCTGACTCACCGATGATTCCGATGCACTCGCCAGCATCGAGTGTTAGGGACGCATCTTGCACAGCATGTACTGCGCCGAAGCGTCCACTGAAAGTCTTATTGACTGCATCAACTTCAAGCAGCACGGAATCTCTCCAAACTAGGGACTGCATCCATAAAATGACGAGTAGCCGGGTGAGTAGGGTTGTGCAGCACCGCAGCAGTTGGCCCAGATTCAACGAAGGTGCCGGCAAGCAAGACATGGACCTCATCGACAAGCTGTTCCATAAGTCGAATCTGATGGCTGACGAACAATACTGCGGTACCGAACTCGACTGCTGTCTCACGTAGCAGAGCGCAAACTTCGGCTTGGGCCTGAACATCAAGTGCGGATGTTGGCTCGTCGGCGAGAAGCACTCGTGGCTCGCTGAGAAGCGCCATGGCAATAGCGGCGCGCTGTAGCATGCCGCCAGAAAGTTCAAAGGGGTAAGAATGAAGAACGGTATCTGGCGAGTCGAACCGCAACCGCTTGAGCAGTTTATATGCGGCAGCAAGACAATCATTTTTACTGGCATGCGGGGTATGAAGACGCACCGACTCAATGAATTGACTTCCCAAACGCGTCAGCGGGTCAAAACTCGCTGACGGCGTCTGGAAAATCATGGCAATCTCTGGACCGCGAAGTGTGCGCCAAGTTCGGGGGCCAAGACGCGTAATATCGACCCCGCGATAGCGCAAACTTCCAGAACGGACCTGGAGACCGCCATGCGACAGGCCTAGTAGTGAACCTAGCAATGTAGATTTTCCGCCACCAGACTGCCCAACAACACCGACGAGAGCCCCAGGGGTAAGCGCTAGCGACAGACCGCAGATCACGTCAGGGCCTTGCCCATAGCCAGCGCTCAAGTCATCGCATTCCAGGATCGGGGCGCAATGATCATTATCCTGGAGCTCTACGTCGGCGGAGATCACTTCTGCACGCTCGTCTTAGCCGATAGCAAGTGGTATTCCGTGGGACGGATTTCCAAGTCCTTCACCGAAGCATTGGACACGGCCCACCACTGCTGATGCCCCACGATGATGTAAGGCTGCTCATCAAGAAGTACCTGCTCTGCGGCATGGCTGGCTTTGATTCGCTCATCGTGATTGATGGTATTGCTCAGCTTGTCTAGTGCGCTATCAAAGGTAGCGGAGGTGTAGTGGCAGTAGTTCGTTGTCGAGGTTGAGCGCAACATCGTGTCAAAGAAATACTCTGAATCTCCGGATGGGGCAGTGCCCATGGAGTACATGCCTAGGTCGTAATCGCCAGCCTTCATAATGTCAGCGGTTGATTTCATCTCTTCGATATTGATGGTGATTCCGATGGCGCGCATATCTGACTGGAGCAGCTGAGCAAGCTGGCCCAAGTAAGGCCGCATTGGGTACGTCACGACCTTGAGGGTTAGAGGGTTGCCATCTTTTACCAGCACGCCATTTTCTTCTGTGTAACCTAGCTCCAGGAACAGCGACTTAGTTTTCGCAAGATCCTTCTGCGTCACCGTAGTCTTACGGTCAGCTTCGCCACCGAAAACAACGTTCTCGGGGAAGAATACGAACGTAGGCTTCGCCATATCATGCATGAGCGAGGCATAAGCTGAACGATCCAACGCATAGTTAATTGCCTGGCGGGCGCGTACATCTTGAAGTACGCCGCGCTTGGTATTGAGGATCACTCCGTCAGCTCGAGTAGAGATGGTCTTCCAGATAGTGAATCTACTGGTATCGGAATAATTTGGTAGCGATGCTGCATCCGGTCGAACCATGACATCAACCTCGCCAGCTTGAAGCGCCATGCTCATGGATTGGCTATCGGTGTATTCCTTGATATTGACCGTAGAGAGCTTTGGTGTTCCATCCCAATATTCCTGATGGGCGCTAAGCACCCGCTTTTGCTTCGGGACGTATTCGCTGACCTTGAATGGCCCAGTGCCGATGGGGCAGGTAGCAGGATTAATACCAGTGCCAAGAGCTTGAATGCTCATCATCGGGTCAGTCAAGATGTGCGGAAGCGCCGCCAAGGGACGAGTAGTCACGATAGTGAGTTTGGTGCCAGCGCCCTCGATGGACTTCATCGGGAACTGCGACTTGGCACGCACATTCGTTTCAAGCGAGTGTTCCAAAGAGGCCTTCACTGCGGCCGCATCCATGGGGGTGCCATTGTGGAACTTCACACCTTCACGTAGAGCAATCTCCCACGTAATGGCGTCTGTGGTTTTCCACGATAAGGCGAGTTTGGGCACTAAATTGAGCTTTTCGTCAACCCCGACGAGAGTCTCAGTGATACCTTCGCGTGACGTGGACCAGCCGATGAAAGCGGAAGCCGGATCAAGGTTGTCGAGTGAGTCAGAGACGGCAATCGTCAGTGAGCCTGGAGTGCTTTCTGATTCAGATCCAGCTTTGCAGCCAGTAGCAAGCAGGCACAGCGATAGCAGCCCTACTGTGAGTTTTTTGATGTTCATTTCGTAGTCTTTCTCGTGCGAATTGAGCTAGGGCGATCGCGAACCGCAAGGACTTCTTGACTGGTATCAGCGAACAGATTGAAACAGAAAGTCACCAGGAACAGCGCTATGCCTGGCCCCCATACCAGCCACGGTGCTACCTGGAGGAAGAGGCGACCTTCGCTGATCATGGTTCCCCACTCTGACGTGGGCTGGGGCATGCCGAGACCGACAAAGGACAAGGTGGCAAGGTTAAGCACGACGCTGCCAATATCTGAGGCCGCGATGACAAGCAGCGGGCTGCCGATATTGGGTACTAAATGTCGCGTGATGATGCGATGAGTGGGGACGCCATTCATCCGTGCGATATGGATAAACGATGATCCCTTAAGTTGCATGGTGAGAATACGGGCGTAACGGGCCGCTCTGGGCCAGTAGGCGATGGTTAAGGCCAGTACAGCGCTGGCTGGTCCAGGCTTGAGCATGGCAGCGATGGAGAGTGCCAAGATGAACTCAGGGAATGACTGGAACACGGCGGTGAGACGCTGAAGGAAAGCATCAACAGCGCCACCGGCAAGCGCTGAGCAGACTCCGACCAAAGTACCAATGAGCAAAGCCAGTGCAACAACGACCAGCGCGATACTTAGCGTCGGCCCGATTCCGGCAAGGACACGGGCGAATACGTCGCGCCCCAGCATGTCAGTGCCGAGCAAATGCTGGCTGCTTGGCTGGCGTAGCACCAAACTCATCTG
>CAMQXE010000160.1 GCA_947038745.1 uncultured Propionibacteriaceae bacterium
ATTCAACACCACCACCAGGGGTTGTCACGTAATGTTCGCTGCCACGAAAGCGTTCCATTAGCGCAATCGAGTCGCCGCGACGAAGGAAAGCTCCAGCGCGAACCCGAATATCAGTAAGTCGAGCCCGCAAAGCATCAATATCTTCCGCGCCAAAACCCTGCTGATCGAGATAACCCACAATGCCGCCATAGCGCGAGTTCAGATGTGCGAGCGCCACAACCATCGCCTCACGGGGAGCATTCGTATCGTGGGTAAGAAGATACTCCTTGAAAGCTGGATCATCGTCAATCGACTCGATCCAAGCGGCGTGATAAGGCAAAAAGTTTTGTCGCGTCAGAGTGTAATCATCGACGATATCGTCATCGCTTGCGCCCAAAACTCCCAAGACCAAAGCGATAACAAGCCCTGTGCGATCTTTACCAGCGGTGCAATGAACGAGAACCCCACCTGGCGGAGCTGAAATGATGGCTCTCAGGACTCGAACAAACGCACCAGCGCACGTATCGAGCATCGTGGCGTACATCAGACCTTGGGACTCCGGAAGACCGATGTGATCGATCCCGTCATCGGAGATGATCGGCACATTGAGATAACCCGGATGCTGTTTCGTTACTTGCTCAGAATCGTATTCGTCACCGACTCGCAAATCGATAATGCGAGAGATCCCGTCAGCCGCAAATGCAGCCAACGTTCCATTCGTTACTTTTGCATGCAGCCCTGCACGTTCGCTTCGAAATAATGCCCCATCACGGATTGCTCCCCGCGATACCTGAATACCTGCCAATGTTCTCGCGTTCACAAAACCTGGCCACGACATTGCTCGATCACTCACGATTGGTACTCCTTCAGCTGTCCAGCCAGCTCGGGATGAACTAACGCGTGCACCAACGAACCTTCCGCTGTGTGCTCAATAGCCAATAATTGCCCACCTTGATGGATCGCATTGATGAGATCTCCACGCGCATAGGGAACCAAGGCCCGGATCTCTTCGCTGGGCTTAGGTAACAGCGAATCTATAGTGGTTTTAAGAGTCTCCAGCCCGGCTCCAGTACGAGCACTCACAAATAACGCTTCTGGAAGTTCCAGCCGCAAAAGAGCCAGTTCCTCAGGCTTAGCCGCATCTATCTTGTTGAAAACGAGCAATTCATGAAGGTCACCGGCACCGATCTCAGCTAGTACTGTTCGCACTGCCGCGATCTGCCCATAGGGATCAGGATCGGAACTATCGACGACGTGAACAAGCACGTCAGCCTGCGCAGTCTCTTCAAGCGTTGAGCGGAATGCTTCGACAAGATCATGTGGCAGATGTCGCACAAAGCCGACGGTATCGGTGAGAGTGTAGACCCGCCCATCAGCGGCTTGAGTTCGTCGTGTTGTCGGATCAAGCGTGGCAAAGAGTGCGTTTGCCACGAGGCTTTCTGCTGCTGTGAGTCGGTTAAGAATCGAAGATTTACCAGCATTGGTGTAGCCCACAATCGCCACGCTTGGAATCCGATGGCGCTTACGGTCTTGGCGCTTAGTCTCACGAGTTTGATCCATCTCACGCAGTCGTGCGCGCAAGATCGCCTGCCGGTGATGGATTCGACGTCGATCAGTTTCAATCTTGGTCTCACCAGGGCCACGACCACCGATACCCGCACCGGCTGCTGCCCGTCCGCCTGCTTGTCGTGAAAGCTGCCCACCCCAGCCGCGAAGTCGTTGAATCAGGTAGTTGAGCTGAGCTAGCTCTACTTGGGCTTTCCCTTCGACAGATTTAGCGTGCTGAGCGAAGATATCGAGAATCAACGCAGTTCGATCGATAACTTTGACCTTGATCCGATCTTCAAGGTTACGTAGCTGCGCAGGAGCCAATTCACCATCACAGATCACAGTATCGGCACCGGTTGCAACAACAACTTCTCGGACTTCATCGACTTTACCTCGGCCGATGAATGTTGCAGGGTCAGGTAATTTACGGCGCTGGATTAGCCCTTCAAGTACCTGCGCTCCCGCAGTTTCAGCAAGGAGTTTAAGCTCCGCCATCGCATTTTCAGCATCGTTTTCCGTGCCACCAGTCCAGACAGAGACGAGCACGACCCGTTCTAGCTGAAGTTCACGATATTCGACTTCAGTAATGTCAGTGAGCTGCGTAGACATACCAGCAACGCGCTTGAGTGATAGTCGGTCAGCTAGATCTTGCTGAAGCCCGTTGTAGCTTATCTCGGCATCGCTATATTCAGGATCAGCGGTGTCATCAAAATCGATCTCAGTATCTAAGTCGAGCGCATCATCAGGGGTAGTCATTATGTGTTCAAGCATGGCACCTCGATGTCCAGATTGCGAACCATTTATGTACTAGCAGCAAGTAAGTCCATGATCTGAGCGACGTTCTCTGACCCGCCTGCCGGGAACCAGGTAATTCTAGGATCACGACGGAACCAACTAAGCTGCTTGCGCGCAAACCGGCGAGTCCCTATAACCGTTTTCTCAGCAGCTCCTTCGAGGGTATCTTCCCCTGATAATGCTGCCAGAATCTGGCGGTAGCCCAATGCTCGCGATGCAGTCAGCCCCTGTTCAATTCCTTGACTGCGTAGCTGCTCAACCTCTGCTACAAAGCCACGTTCCCACATCTGTTCTACCCGTAGCGCGATCCGGGCATCGAGGAGTTCTCGATCAAGTTCCAGACCAACTTGAACAACCCGATCAAGGGCATAGGTATATGCCGGGAGCTTCTGAGTAAAAGATCCCTGAATCTCTAAGACTTCAAGAGCCCGCACAATCCGGCGCCCATTACCCGGCAAGATATCTGCAGCTACCGTCATATCGCGCTGCTGGAGTACCTGGTGAAGCGCTTCTGGCCCAACATTCTCCAACTCCTGTTCCCAATATTTCCGGATCTGTGGGTCTGTCCCGGGGAACTCGAATACATCGACGATAGCTCGAACGTAAAGTGCTGAACCGCCAACTAGCAAAGGAATAACGCCTCGACCTTGACACTCAGCGATTGCTTCTCGCGCATAGGTCTGAAAATCTGCGACGTTCGCTGTCTGCGTGACATCCATGATGTCGATGAGATGATGCGGCACCCCAGCTCGTTCTTCCATTGTTGGCTTTGCCGTCCCGATATCCATGCCCCGATAAACCAACATGGAATCTGCATTCACGATCTCAGTCGGCCTGCCACTTGCGCTCAATGCTTGGGCTAGTTCGACGGCAAGTTTGGTTTTTCCTGATGCCGTTGGGCCATTGAGCACCAGCACTGGAGCAGGTTCTAAGATAAACACTGTCTAAGTGTGCCCTGAAAGTTCTGGCATTTCCCAACGAAGTGACTCCCGGATGCGGTACAACTAATTAGTCATTGCGCACTACCAATCTCCGGAAGGGAGCACCCATGGGCATTTTTGACGCCATTAAGAAGAAGCTCGACCATCACGAAGAGGCTGCCGAGCAGGCTGCCGAGCAGGCTGCTCAGGAAACTGTTGAAACTGCTCAAGAGACTGTTGAAGCTACTCAGGAAACCATTCAAACCGAGGCAGCAGAAGTTGCTCCTGAAGCTACCGAGCAGGCAAGCTCTGGCATCGGTGGACCTCTTTCAACTATCGCTAACGAAATTGCAAAGGCACAAGAAGCAGCCGAAAAGGCCGCTGCTGACGAGGCTGCCTTGATCGTTGAAGCTGCCCCCGTTGTTGAAGCTGCGCCAGTGGTTGAGGTTGCCCCAGTGGTTGAGCCTGTACCAGCTCCAGCCGCCCCACAGGTAGAGACCTACACCGTTGTCGAAGGCGATAATCTGAGCTACATCGGTGAGGCTTATGGCGTGTCCGTCGATGCCCTCGCTGCTGCCAATGGTATCGAGAACCCCGATTTGATCTACCCAGGTCAGGTTCTAGTTATCCCTCGCTAATTAGTGAGTTCACGAAAGGAACATCATGGGTTTGCTTGACAAGGCCAAAGAGTTCATCAGCGGTAACAAGGACAAGACCAAAGAGGTATTGACCAAGGCTGAGGAAATTATCGACGAGAAGACCGGCGATAAGTACGATGCGCAGACAGATAAGGCCCGTGAGGTCATCAGCGAGAAGCTGGGTCTCAACGACTAATCTCTCTCATCTCATAAAGCTAACTGCGCTTACCCTCCATT
>CAMQXE010000161.1 GCA_947038745.1 uncultured Propionibacteriaceae bacterium
GCTCTTCGTTGCAGCATGGATTGCAACATCGACACAGCCAGCTATTGCATTGAAGTACTCCAGATTTGATGCGCCTCTGCGGCGGCAGCACGATCTAGCAGCTACCGTTCCAGGACATTGGGAAGCAGCAGAACTTGATCGGGAACAGCAGCTTGCAGAGAAGATCGCTAAAGAGCACGCAGCGCAGTTGAAAAATCCAGATTATGTATCACCTATTGAAACTGGCGTGGGGGATTACCATCGTCCTATCGGCCCTGAACCAGCCCCAACTATGCCTCGGCTTAAGCGTTACCCAGTGAAAATAGGGTGGGGAATTGGCGTAGCAACAGGTCTTGGATTAGGCGCTGCTGTTGTATCACAGCTTATTCATCGTCATCGCCGCTGATCGGTAGATATAGCGCAGGGGTTGTGTTTGCTTAAGACACAACCCCTGCATTTATTACTTATATGTAAGCACTACTTACGCGGCTGGAACTGGAGATTCTTGACCGAGATCTGTGACGAGCTTTACGAACCAGGGCTGAGTAACATCGAAGAGCTTGTGGCCCTTAATGCGGTCAAAAGCAATAGTGCTAAGCACATTGTCATTCTCTTCATCTTCTCCGATGACACCAGGCTTGCCTGCCAGTGCAGATTCGACAGCTAGGTCTGTGCAGCGTGCAATGAGCGCCAAATCGTCGGGGTTGGCTGCTGCAGAACGAGAGTAATAACCCGACTTTTGCACCATAACCTTCTGGGCATCCAATAACTCAGCAAATTGATCGGCAAACCACTTGCCAGGATTGATTTTATCGAGCTTGACATGTCCAAAAGCATCGCGAGGAACCTCTGATCCAGCAGCTTCAAGTTGAGCCACGATGGAATCGATACCGGCACCTTCGGAAAGGAAGATCGTCACATTTCCGACACGATCCATGATCGCTTTGAGGCGGGCAGCTTCAGCCTCGATATCAAATTCAGCTTCAGGGACATAGACCGCATGGACGTCCCAGGCTTCTCGTGAGAGCCCAAACTCAGGTAGCCACTCTTGCGTATCTAGCCACTCGCGGTACTTCTGCGTCGTCGCCGCAGTCAGCCAACCGCAATTGCGTCCCATAATCTCGTGAATTATCAGCATGCGGGAACCAGAGTTATGTTCTGCCACGATATTTTGAGCAAAACGAGCACCCATCTCTGCAGCAGTCCAGGCGCCCAGAGATTGACGGATCGGAATGACGTCGTTATCAATAGTTTTAGGTAAACCCACGACAGTGAGCTGGTAGTTGTTATCAGCAAGATAAGCCGCAAGATCAGCAGCGGTGGTGTTGGTATCGTCGCCACCAATAGTATGGAGAATATCGACACCATCTGCGACAAGGCGATCTGCTGCAACTTTGAGCGGATCTGCACCCTCTGGGACTAAACCGCGTTCGACGAGATCTTTGACGTTGGTTAGCTTGACCCGGCTATTTCCGATGGGGGAGCCGCCGAAATGATGGAGTAGCTCTGCCTTGGCCCGGATCTGAGGGGTAACAGTGAGATAGTCACCTGTCAGCAGGCCTTGATAGCCATGCTTGTAGGCAATGATCTCAACGTCTGGCGCTACCTCGGTGTAACGCTGAATGAGACCGCCTACAGCAGACGAGAGACATGGAGCATATCCACCTGCTGTGAGCAGGGCTACCTTTGAGACCATCGAGATTCCTCTTTCCTAGAAGCCGGGAGCTAACTCCCAGCCTAGTGGTTGCTCGATTAGCTATCTTCACGTTTTCCACAGGGAGAACCAGAACCCCTTCCATTGAAGGGATTTTGGGTAATAAAGTACCGATATGCAACGCAACGAAGCGGGTCAATCACTGAGCATCTTTACTGCACTGAGCATAGTCGCGCTCATTCTCATTGCAGGAATTGCTACTGACGGAGGAGCCAAGATCGTTGCCACGCGACAGGCTCAGGCCGCAGCACAAGCTGCTGCCAGGAGTGCTGCTGATGCTGGTGCAACATCGCGAATTGCTGGTCGGGTAGATCCTTCTGCGGCAGTGAAAGCCGGACAGCATGTTCTTGATGCTCAATCTGTCAGCGGAACTGTCGTCGTGCAGCGTGATGGCTCAATCATCGTGACGACGAAAGTCAGTAAGCCAACGGTGTTCTTATCACTTGTGGGATTAACACAAGTGAGCGCAACCGGATCGGCAGTAAGCGTGCTTTCAACTCAAACACGCTAGCGTAGACCTATGTCTCGTTACCTTGATGTTTACCCAGATCACCCACAGCAAAGATCGCTCCATCAGGTTGCTGAGATTTTACGTAGTGGAGGCGTCATTGCGTACCCCACTGATTCAGGCTTTGCTTTGGGGTGCTCCCTGTCGAATAAAGCGGGGCTTGATCGGCTGCGCTCTATCCGGCAGTTGAAAGAAAATCATCACTTCACCACCATGATTCCGGAGTTTTCTGCCCTTGGGCAGTATGTGGAGCTATCGAATGTTCAATTCCGCACGATCAAGGCTGTGACGCCAGGGCCATACACCTTTATCTTGAAAGCCACCCGCGAGCTACCGCGGATCATGGTGCATCCGAAAAAGAAGACAGTGGGCGTACGGATACCTGACCATCACACCGCATTGGAACTGCTCAGGGTCTACAGCGAACCGATCGTCTCTACGACATTAATCTTGCCTGGAGAAGACAGCCCCATGATTGACGGATGGACCGTTCAAGAAACGCTAGAACATGTTGTTGATGCGGTATTGGACTCTGGCGATGCCGGACATCAGCCCAGCACCGTTATCGACTGGACTACTGATATTCCCGAGATCGTCCGTATCGGCGGGGGAGATACAACACTTTTTGAGGACTGAAAGCGTTGGAGGCTGGTGCTGCCTACCGCAGGTCGATGTCGCCACTTGCAGTATTGATCTGGAGATCAACAAAAGGAACTCCTTGCGCGGGTTCTCCCTTCGGCGGTAACTGGTTCGTAACATCACCGGAGATGGTGTGTACCTTTGCATGGACATAGAAATCATTACTGATCGTGACGCAGACATCCCCAGAAGCGGTACGGATCACCGCTGGTATTGGGATGTTGAGGATATTGAAAGTGACATCCCCAGAAGCTGTCGAGATCATGACTGGCCCCAAAGTCCGATCAATAGTGACGTCTCCAGAACCGGCCCGAAGGTGGAGTTCGCCGCTTGCCTCTCCTACGGTGATGTCTCCAGAGCCAGTTTGAGCTATTAGCGCAGCTACAGCCCCAAGCTGAATATCTCCTGAGCCGCTTCTCACATTGGCATTGCCCGAAACTGTCTCAACGGTGAGATCTCCTGAGCCGCTAGAAAGAATCAGATCCTGCTTTACCTGATCAATCGTGATATCTCCGCTGCCAGTTTTAAGATCAGTCAATCCTACGAGGGGAAGCTCAACATCGGCTGAACCTCCCTGCCCATGTACCTCGTCGAGGATGCCAGTGGCATAGAGCGATCCGCCAGAATCTAGATGGTAGCTAACACTGGAGCCTTGTGGAATCGAAATTTTGGCGTTAAGTAATGAGCGAGGATTGATAAAACCAAATCCCCGGCGCCCAACATGGAAACTAACTCCCTTATTGCGTATCTTTCCAGAGCTGACGATGAGCTTTGCTCCTTCGGTGAACTCAGCGAGACATTCATCAATAAGTTCTTGTGGTCCGTCAAACTCGACTGTAATGTCGCGGCTTCGGGTTGCGTCGATAGCGACATCGGCACCAGACCATTGCAACTGAAGTTCAACGCACTCAGGAGAGGCGAAGTGAAAAGTTTGAGTAGGCATGGTTGTTCTCCTAAATCCAGCCGTCGATATTTTTGCCAGCTCTGGTGTTGCGCGGTAATGGTGGTATATCCGGCAGGGGATCTTCCCAGCCGCTATTTCCGGACTTTCCTGAACGCCCGGATTTCCAGGTATTGGCAAGGGTGGACATAACCTGCTGGAACTCACGGATATCGCCAGAGACGCCTTTATTCGCTTCTCGTACAGCATCAACAATCCAGGCATTGAGGCTCATCGAGCGATCATCAGCCATGACGTCAGCTTTGGCTTTGACTTTGGCAGGTAAGCGCAATGTAATTCGAACTGTCTCGCCATCATCGCTGTCATCATT
>CAMQXE010000162.1 GCA_947038745.1 uncultured Propionibacteriaceae bacterium
ATCCCCCTCCCCCACGCAAACGCTGCACTTATCGTCAAACGCTGCAGAAATAACTGCAGCAAATGACACTAAGTGCAGCGTTTGGGAGAGAACTAGATGAGTCGGACTATAAGCCGGGTTCTGTAAGGCCAAAAGGCCCTGGCGATCATCCATCTACGACTGCTGTTGCCAACAATCTCTAGCGATCTACCCGTCGGCTCAGGCGAGCAGCCCTCAAGCACCGACTGTCTGATCTTGCTCCCAGTGGGGTTTGCCCTGCCAACGCTGTCACCAGCGTCGCGGTGAGCTCTTGCCTCACCGTTTCACCCTTACCAAGAAACCTTGGCGGTTTATTTTCTGTGGCACTGTCCCGCGGGTCACCCCGGGTGGCCGTTAGCCACCACCGTGCTCTGCGGAGCCCGGACTTTCCTCGACGAAAACGTCGCGACCGCCCGTCCGACTCATCTAGTTGTCTTCATATTCTACGCCAGAAAAGCTGGCTAAGATTCCGGCGAAAGCTACTTCACTTCAAAGGTGACGAACCCCTGATCAAAGTTCACCTTTGTCAAAGTCACAGTAATTTCTTGCCCGAGCGGAACCTTGCCATAGACCCGGCCAGATACCGCTGGCTCATGCAGCATGATCTCACCAAAGCCACGCTGGGGCACGACTTCTGTCACAGTTCCGATGAAGCTCTCCCCTATGCGTTGCTCAAGCACAACACACTCGACGAGATCTGTCAGGCCTCGCTCAAACTTCTTCTCCCGCTTGGTGACATCATCCATCACCGCTGGGAGCGTTTCTAGCGCGCTAAGAACCCATTGCGGAATAGCCTGCCCATGCGTCACGCACCAACAAATCTCCAACACATAGCGATCAACTAGACGACGAAGCGGTGCAGTGCAGTGCGCATAAAGGGCAGCTAGTGCACTGTGATGGTAATCCTCGGAAGGCAATTCTCCGTTAAACGCGACATAGCTGGCCCCGCGGAACAAGGTGGTGCAGTGCTGCAACATCGCCAGATGCGCCCCCTGCTGCGGATCAAGCGAACGCAAGAACTCTGCATATGGCTGCTCAGCAGGCCAGGAAATATGAAGGCTCTGCGCTACTCGCCGTAGCCGATCCAAAGCACCCTGCTCAACCGGAGGCAAAGTACGTAAGATACCGACCTTGGCTTCCACCATCATGGATGCCGCAGCCATCCCCGTCATCAGTGAAATCTGAGCGTTCCAGTTCTCGACAGGCAAAGACGAGCGGAACTCCAACTGCCAGCGGCCAGTATCGTCTTGAGATACCTCTTGCTCAGGAATTGGCAGTGAGACACCGCCACGCGCAGCTTCTTGAGCAATCCGTAACTGTCCCACTTCACGCAGAAGTTGCATCGTCAAGGTTGCAGTACCGCCGTCAAGCATCTTCTGGACCTCGGGGTAGCTCAACTGCTGACGCGAACGAACGAGCGCCTTCTCCACAGTAGCCGAAGTCACCACACCAGTTTGATCAAGCAGGAGTTTCCAGACGTAGGCTGGCCGGGGTGGGTCCTGCGGTAAAAGTGACGCTACGCCTTGGGCGATCTCTGCGGGATAGAGCAGCGCATTACCGCCAGGAAGATAGAACGTTTGTGCTCGCTTTAAGGCTTCTTGATCTGTAGCTGAGCCGGGGTTCACCCATGCGGAAACGTCATCAATGGCATACAGCACCTGATAGCCGTCCCCAAGCCGAGTGATATTCATCGCCTGATCGAGATCGCGTGCCCCTTCAGGATCAATAGTGATGAAGTCCACATCGGTCAGATCAATACGCTCAGCAACTGAAGGCGGTTGTGCACAGACAGCCGCAGCGTCAGCTAATACCGGCGCAGGAAACTCAATGACCACACCCCGTTCAGACTTCAACCTCTCCAAACCAGCCGAAATAGCCGCCGATGAAGCTGAGACAACGATCTTCTTGCGAGGCATGAGATTCCTTCCTGCCTAACTAGAACTAACTATGCGCGAACGAGGATTCGATCGCATTCTTCACACCGTACGAGTTCATCGGCTGGCGCATCGAGATACTTTTGTAATGCCACAGCATCGGCTTCCATGCCGCACCCAGTGCACTTCTTCTGCACCATTTTGGCAACCGCAAGCCCGCCAGTGCGAGTAGCGATCTTCGCATAGATGGTCAATAACTCCATCGGAACAGACTCGGCAGCAGCAGCCCGCTGTTGTGACAGGTTCGCCATCTCTACATCGCACTGCGCCATGAGCTGTTCACGACGAGCCTTAACCTCACGCACGGTAGGCATGAACTCAGCCTTTTCAGCGGCGCAATGCTGGCATAAGGTGGCAGCAACTTCTTGCTCTTCCATTGCCTCAAGTTCAAGATCTTCCAGATTGCTTAGCCGTCGCTTAAGGTGTTCCACCTCGCTTAGAAGAGCCTGCAACGCCTTAGCATCGTTATTTGCACCAGCGTCGATCAGAGCCTGGTCTCGCTCCATCCGCTGCCGCACCGGAACCAGATCTTCTTGGGCCCGCTGCAACGCCAGATCGGCATCACCGAGCCGCGTTTGTGCCGCCACTAGCCGCGCATCGAGGCTATCTTTCGACGCCACCAGCTCCGCTAACTGCACATGCTCAGGCAAGGTCTTGCGCTTGTGCGCAACCTTTGCCAGTTCGGTATCGAGGTCCTGCAATGCGACAAGACGGTGCTGATCTTCGATGGATGCCTTCATAACGCACTAGCCTACGCGTTCCACTGCATCAATGCTGGCGTCGTCTTCTCATAGCCCAGAACTGACAGGCCAGATGTGGCCAATGGGAAATGCCCACCAGCCTCAATGGGGAACTCACACCACACTGTTGCCAGGGCACGCAAACAGTGCCCATGACCAAAGAGCAGCACTCGTTGTGCCTGCGTTGCTTTGACTTCGCAAAGGAACTGGTAGAGCCGGGCCGCAATTGCTGGTTTAGATTCTCCTAACTCAGGATGTTCTCCAAACCGTGGAGCGCCATGGGTCCAAATCCGCCAATCTGGAATGTGTTCTCGAATCTGAGTAGACGTGAGTCCCTCACCATTGCCGTAATTCCATTCCGCGAGCGCCTCCGTCGTCGTTGGTTGCGAGAAGCCAGCAAGCTCTGCTGTATGTAGGGCTCGCTGACGTGGTGAACTCCACACCGCGTCGAAGCTGACACCCGCTAGTTTCTCCCCTACCAGCTTGGCTTGTACTTCTCCTTCTGCGGTGAGTGGAAGGTCAGTGATCGAGGTGTGTTGGCCTGACTTTGACCACACTGTTTCCCCATGACGAACTAGCCAGATTTCCATGGCACTGACCATACCGGCAAGGCACCTGGCTGATCTTAACTCGGCAAAATATGTTTCGTGGTGAGACTATCTCTGAGGTACTAGTACGCCTTTTGCAACCAGGAGTCTAGGATCAGAACTATCCCGATACGAAAGCAAGGTCAGCATGAGCCAAGAGCAGCCAGTCGCCAAGAAGCGCCCCTTCTCCGAAGCCTTCATCAACTTCATTCCACAAAACTGGGCGCCCTACAGCGATGAGCTTCCTGAGCTTCTGCCCAATTCGATGTGGGCCCCTGCGCGACGTGATCGTATTTCGGCGATGTTCCCTGGCGAACGCATCGTGATCCCAGCCGGCGGTTTCAAAGTCCGCAACGACGACAATGACTACCGCTTCCGCCCCGAGACGGCTTTTGCCCATCTCACTGGGCTTGGCACCGACCGTGAACCAGATTCTTGTCTCGTACTTGAACCAACTGACCACGGACACGAAGCCACCTTGTTCTTCATGCCCCGCAGCCCCCGCACTGACCGCCAGTTCTATGCCGATTCTCGCTACGGCGAAATGTGGGTTGGACAGCGCGAATCACTCGACGAGATGAGCGCCATGTGCGGTATCTCCTGTAGCGAGATCTCTGGCCTCAAGGACGCACTTGCCAAGGACGCAGATTCCATCCAGATCCGCGTCCTTCGTCAGGCTGACGCTCAGCTCACCGCCACCGTTGATGAGGTGCGTCAGCTTGGCTCTGTCGAGCAGGATCAAGAGCTAGCAACGGCGCTGGCTGAACTCCGGCTGGTCAAGGACGAGTGGGAGCGCGAAGAAATGCGCAATGCCTGCCGCCAGACGTTC
>CAMQXE010000163.1 GCA_947038745.1 uncultured Propionibacteriaceae bacterium
CACTGATTCGCTGGGAAAGGTGTAGCTGGAGTACCGGCAGCCCGGCAATATCAGTGGCCAGGGGTTGTGCCGATGTGAGATCAGCAAGTTCGTGGACTGCTAGGGCGCGGTGAGCGAGCCAGGCTTCAAGAAGCTGATGTTGGGCTCGCTTTCTATTCGGTTGGATCTGCTGCCCAGATAGGAGCGCTTCGACGTCTGCATGGGTGGGATCGTCAGGGCGATTCGGTGCGGGTAAATACTGTGGCTTCAAGACAGGGCCGAGCTGGTTGAGCCACGTGGATTGAGGCTTATTAGGGCTGGTATTGAATCGGCGAAGAGCAAAAGCACGAAACTCATCGGCGCGCTTTTGATTGCGCAGGTGAGTAATGTCGGCTGCTTCGATGACATAGATGCGCACGGACATGGAACGAGCGTAGCGAAGTAATTGCTCAGTTAGGGTGTCTGTTAGGGTCACCTGAGCTAAACTGTGGACCTAGGAGGAGAGCATGAGCGATCTGATTGATACCACGGAGATGTACCTTCGAGTTATTGCAGAGTTGGAAGAAGAAGGCACTACCCCAATGCGGGCGCGGATTGCTGAGCGTTTCGACCAGGCAAGCCCGACAGTGTCACAGACGGTCGCGCGGATGGAGCGTGACGGTTTAGTCGTCGTCAACGAAGACCGCTCGCTGTCACTTACTAAAGAGGGTAGGCATCGCGCCATTGCAGTGTTGCGGCGCCATCGCTTAGCGGAATGTCTGCTGATTAACATGCTAGGTATCTCATTGGATCGTGCCCATGAGCAGGCCTGCCGTTGGGAGCATGTGCTAACTGAAGAAGTTGAGCGCAGCATCTGTGCCAAACTTGGACACCCAAATGTCACTCCTTACGGTACGTTGATTCCAGGTCTTGACGATATTGGTGAAGACCATTGTCTGCGCGATGAGACGCCCTTAACTGCTGCCGACGAGGCCACTATTGGTTTAGTTACGGTGCTGCGGTTGGGCGAAAATATCCAGTCATATCCTGATCTACTGACGGATGTGATTTCTGCTGGCATCGTTCCAGGCACCGAGGTCACATTGTCTCGGCGTGGGACTACGGTAATTCTGACCCGTGGCGAAGAGTCAGTGAGTATTCCAGCTATGGCCGCTCACGCAATTAGCGTGCGGTAGCTATTCCTAATCGTGGATCACAAGGTTGCTGCTGAGATTCCTGCAGTTGCTGGGAATAACCGTGACCACGGTAGCGTTGTAACCACGAGGAAAGGAACCATCAGCATGCTGCATCTCACCGAAGAAAACTTCATGTCTACCGTCCAAGAGAACGAGACGGTCTTTATCGACTTCTGGGCATCTTGGTGTGGCCCGTGCAAGCAGTTCGGGCCAATTTTTGAAAAGGTTGCTGAAGCGCACCCGAAGGCGGTCTTCCAAGCTCGATACCGACGCTAACCAGGCAATTGCGGGTGCACTTGGGATCATGTCGATTCCTACGGTGATGGCATTCCGTGGCGGCTACATGGTCTACAGCAAGCCAGGCGCTATGAATGCTACTGAGTTTGAGAAGATCGTCGCTCAGGTCGAGGCGCTGTCGATGGATGAGGTTAAGGCTCAAGCAGAAAAGCTCACTACGGAGTAGCCCTTAGAATTTCTTAATGAGGATGTCCCCTCATGCAATTGCATGAGGGGACATCCTTTATCTGCGCCCCCGGGAGGAATCGAACTTGCGACGCCGGCCTTAGGAGAGCCGCGCTCTATCCACTGAGCTACAGAGGCGGGACAGTCTAAGGCTACCGGTTGCACCAGCTTTGGGTGAAATACCTCGTTGGCTGTGGGCTTTCTGTGAGCTAGATTTTGCCACTAGATCTTGTCGTGCTGATAGTTTATGCTGAAAGAACAAGAGCGGTGCTTAGGGTCAAGGTCACCTGGGGTGGGAGGACGTGATCACGGAGCGCCGCTCTTTCCTTGCCCTTATTAGCCCGTAAGATCGAACAATGAGCGAACAAGGTCTTGCCGCAGCGGTCGCAAAGATGCGTGATGCGGGTGTAAACGAAACAGCTATCAAGGTTTTTGCGCACCTCTATGGTGAGGTTGAGGCTGGAGCAACAGGAACTATCCCAGAGGCATCAATCAGTCCAGTTGTTGATCCAGTAGCTTTTACTCCTACTGGGCAGATCTCAGAACGCGATCTTGATGCGCTAAGCAAAACAGTAATCATCAAGCTCAATGGTGGTTTAGGGACATCGATGGGGCTAGATGCGGCCAAGACGCTCCTACCCGTGCGTGAAGGGGTGTCATTCCTCGACATCATCGTCAGGCAGATCTTAGACGCCCGTGAGCGTTACGGTGTGCGTCTGCCACTGATCTTCATGAACTCATTTCGTACAGATTCCGATACCTTAGCCGCGCTAGCTCCCTACGAGCAGCTTGCTGTCGATGATCTTCCGTTGTCATTCATTCAAAGCCAAGAGCCCAAACTCACAGCCGATACGTTGGAGCCGGTCTCTTGGCCGCAAGATACGTCGCTGGAATGGTGCCCACCGGGGCATGGTGAACTATTTAGCGCGCTTGTCTCGACGGGACTACTCGATCAGCTCATCGCGCAGGGATACCGTTTCGCTTCAGTTTCTAACGGCGACAATCTAGGGGCTGCTCCCGACCCCGAGATGGCTGGTGCTGTGGCTGCTTCAGGAGCCCCGTTTGTTGCTGAAGTATGCCGTCGAACTCCTAACGATCGTAAGGGGGGACACGTCGCTGTGCGCAAGGCTGATGAGCATCTAATCTTGCGAGACTTAGCGATGACCGATCCGCAAGATCTTGAGTACTTTGAAGATATCGAGCTTCATGCATACTTCAATACCAATAACCTATGGTTCGATCTCCAAGCGCTCAAAGAACTCTTAGAGCGAAATGACGGTTTCTTGCCATTACCGTTGATTCGGAATCTGAAGACAGTAGACCCAACCAAGCCGGAATCCACGCCAGTTATCCAGATTGAGTCCGGAATGGGAACAGCAATTGAGTTATTCGATGGTGGTTTAGCACTTGAGGTTCCTCGGGATCGATTCCTTCCGGTGAAAACTACTAATGAGTTACTCTTGGTCCGTTCTGACGTCTTTGAGCTTGGCCAGGATTGGCGCTTGCGGGCACAACGTGAAGAGCTGCCAGAGATTACTCTTGCCGCGAAGTACTACAAGACCATGGCTGATTTTGAACAGCGGATCCCAGCGGCGCCATCGCTGATTGACGTAGACAGCTTGACTATTTCTGGTGACTGGACATTTTCTCCTGGCGCTGTTCTTAGCGGCGATGTGGTGTTGCCACAGACTCAGCGCGCAGAGATTTTCCCAGCATGAGCCAATGGCATAAAGCTATTGCCTACGCTTTAACTGGAACAGTTCTAGAGCTTGCCGATGAGGGGGTTCTTGACTGTGATCAGTTGCTAGCCCAGCTAGCAACTAGCGGTTGGAATGATGCAGCGATAGCTAGGGTCAAGCAGGAACGGTTAGCGGCTCAGTTGCCGTGGCCGTTTCCGGTGCCAGAGCAGTTGCGTTACGGCTGTGGGTTCGCGCAACTTTCAGCAGCAATCGCAGCCGCTGAAGATAAGTTGGGTTTACGAGCTTCGCAGCAAGCGGCAACGCTGACACGCGCGCTTACAGATGCCGAGCGACGACTGCTGGCTGATCTACCGCCGCACTTTGGCCGAATCTAAAGCTAACTGAAATAGTTGTGGCGCTCACCAAGTAGGTGAGCGCCACAACAAGTAATGAGGTAAAGGGCTTAAGCCTTCTTCTCGGCAAGAAGATCGCGGATCTCCTTGAGGTAGTCATTGGTCTCCGGCTCGGCTTCTGGATCTTCCTTCTTGAAAGCCTCAGAAGGCTTAACGACGCAGAAGTAGATGACGAAGGCAAGAATGACGAACGAGACGAGAGCGGTCAAGAACTCGCCATAGTTGATGCCAACGATGTTGAGCTTATCGAAGTTGGGCTGACCGCCGAACTTGCCGATGATGTCCATGAGGATCTTGGTGAACTTCGTCACGACAGCGGCGAATGCACCACCCATGATGAACGCAACAGCAAGCTCGATGAGGTTGCCACGCATAAGGAACTGCTTAA
>CAMQXE010000164.1 GCA_947038745.1 uncultured Propionibacteriaceae bacterium
AGCAATAGCGAAACCGCCCGGAAGTTCTGCTCCTGGTAGCGCTGCTACGACTAGATCCCCCACAGCAAAATTAGAAGCACCACAGATAATACCTCTACCAGCCTCACCTTCTGGGTTAAGCTCGGCACCCACATCAACTGTGCACCATCTAATAACTTTGCCGTTCTTCTGCGGCTCATCTACAAAGTCAAGAACCCGACCAACAACGACAGGACCGCTGATACCAACAGCGCCACGTTCAATAGCGTCTAGCTCAAGCCCAACTCCAACTAACGCTTCCGCGATCTGATCAACTGAATATGACTCATCGATATGGGCATACTCACGAAGCCATGAAACTGGAACCTTCATCGTGCTCCCCCTAATAGCGCGCGGCTAAAACGGACATCGCCTTCAATAATGTCGCGAATATCAGGAATATCGTTGCGTGTCATCAAAGTACGCTCAACTCCCATACCAAAAGCAAAACCGCTATATACCTCTGGATCGATACCACAGGCCCTCAAAACACGTGGATGAACCATGCCGCAGCCACCCCACTCAACCCAACCAGTTGACTTACACATTCGGCAAGGATTATCAGCATTTCCAACTGACTCACCATGACAAACAAAACATTCCACATCCATCTCAGCACTAGGCTCAGTGAACGGGAAATAGTGAGGACGTACTCTGGTGCGCGTTCCTTGTCCGAACATGGCTACCGCAAAATGATCTAGCGTGCCACGTAAATCAGCAAAAGTAATACCTTTATCCACACACAATCCTTCGATCTGTGTAAATACTGGCAAATGACTAGCGTCGATGTCGTCAGAACGGAACACTCTGCCTGGGCTTACTACATAGACAGGAAGCTCATGGGATAAAAGCGTGCGAATTTGAGCATTGCTGGTCTCTGTTCGTAGCACCTTACGATGATCAACTGGCTCTACCCAGAAAGTGTCACGTAATGACCGTGTTGGATGATCTTTGCCCATATTCAAAGCATCGAAAATAAACCATTCGGCCTCAACCTCTGGACCATCAGCAATTTCCCAACCCATACCAACAAAGACATCGCACATCATGTTCTGAATAGCGGTGAGCGGATGTATAGCGCCTTGTGGATGTTGAGCTACCGGCAACGTAACGTCTATAGATTCTGTCGTTAGAACCCGCTCTAACTCAGCGGCATCTACGATCTGCTCACGCTGCGCCAAAGCTGCCATGATCGCTCCCCGAGCCTGACCTATTCGCTGCCCGGCATCTTTACGAGCCTGCGGCGGTAAAGCGCCAATCTCTCGATTAGCTAGAGCAATAGCAGAAGTTGGACCAGTATGAGTTAATCGAGCTTCTTTAAGTTGATCCGGCGTTTCTGCTTGCTCGAAGGCTGCTACAGCCTCGGCTACTACAATATCGAGAGCCTCCGCTTGTAACGTAGCAACCTCGACAGGATCATAGTTCGTATTTGGGCCGCTCATGGCTCCCCTCACAAAAGCAATAAATAGTACGACAAGAAAGTTTACCGCGAATCACTATCGATAGTGTGACTCTGCAACACTCACGCCTCAACTACGCTGCGCTGAGCCTGTTGCATATAAGCACACTGCTGCAGCCGTAGATAAATTTAATGACTCCGCTTGTCCCCACATAGGAACTCCAACAATATGGTCGGCAAGAGCTTTATGCTCTGGCGGCAATCCCCATGCTTCATTACCCATTACCCATGCGGTAGGGATAGAAAGATCAACCTCGGTCAAAGTTTCTCCGCCACCGTCTGCCGCTAAAACCTGCATTCCCATGCTCTTGCATATGCTGACAGCCTCAGCAAGGTCTGCCCCCACCACAATAGGGATGTGAAAAAGTGATCCCACGGTGGCTCGTACGCATTTAGGATTGGTTATATCAACAGAATCTGAAGTAATGATGACCGCATCTGCTCCAAAAGCATCTGCACATCTAATTACGGTTCCGGCATTCCCCGGATCTCGCACCTGAGCACAGATAACAACGAGTTTTGCACCCGCTACTGCATCAGATAACGGCACATCCACTGCATCGCATACTGCGACAATTCCTTGTGGAGTCACTGTGTCACAAAGACTATCGACGTCCTCAGAGAAAGCTATAAAAACCTTAATACCTTGCCGTAGAGCTTCATCAACAAGATCTTGATGGTCTCTAACAAGGTTTTGAGAAACGATTAATGCACAAGCAGCATTAGCCAAAGCTTCACGCACTGCTTGTCGCCCCTCAGCTAAAAACTGCTGATCTTCGAGGCGAAACTTTCGTTGTTTTAGACGTCGAGCCGACCGGAGCTGCCCCGCAGAGAGGCGAGGCAGACCAGTCGGCTCAAACATCATTAGGTAACGAAAGCCTCAGGCAGCCGGAGTGGCTGTCTGGTTAGCTTTAGCAATTTCTACAAGTGCAGAGAAAGCCTTTGCGTCGTTAACGGCAAGTTCGGCCATGATCTTACGATCAACCTCAACGCCAGCATTCTTAAGACCGTTGATAAAACGGTTGTAGGTGATTCCTTCAGCGCGGCAAGCAGCGTTGATACGCTGGATCCACAACGAACGGAAATCGCCCTTCTTGGCGCGACGGTCACGGTAGGCGTAGCGAAGTGAATGCTGCACCTGTTCTTTGGCCTTGCGGTACAAACGCGAGCGCTGGCCACGGTAACCCGAGGCAATCTCCAGAACCTCGCGACGCTTCTTATGTGCGTTGACGGAACGCTTCACGCGTGCCATGTCGGTACTCCTTTTGTGTGCGCTAGCTTAAGCTAACGCGGTGGTCGTAGGATGGAGGGCCTTACTTGCCCAGCAGCTTCTTGGCTGTTTTTGCATCGCCAGGAGCAAGCTCCTGGGTGCCGGTGATACGGCGAATACGAGTAGAGGACTTGTGCTCGTTAAGGTGGCCCTTGCCAGCCTTGCGGTGCACAACCTTACCCGAACCCGTAATCTTGAAACGCTTCTTGGCGCCAGAGTGCGTCTTCATCTTAGGCATTAGTGCCAGCTCCTTGTCATTGCCCCTCAAACAAGAGGGACGGTTTCCTACAGATCGATATCGGGGTCCATATTGTCAGCTGGACCCTTCTTCTTCTTTGTTTTGGCTATGGTCGTAGCGGCGTGAGCAGCACGACGTTCTGCAGCCTCGGTACGCTCAGCCTCAGCAGACGCTTCCCGCTCAGCGGCCTTACGGTCACGCTCAGCATCAACATCAGCTTTGGCTTCAGTTTTCTTGCGGGTAGGCGCAAGTACCATCAACATATTGCGGCCATCCTGTTTAGGAGCCGACTCAATGACAGCAAGGTCAGAAACATCTTCTGCCAGGCGACGAAGCAAGGAAAAACCTAACTCCGGACGGCCCTGTTCACGACCTTTAAGCATGATCGTGATCTTGACTTTGTCTCCACCCTTAAGGAAGCGCACAACGTGACCCTTTTTGGTGTCATAGTCATGGGCGTCGATCTTCGGACGAAGTTTCATTTCTTTGATGACGGTATTTGACTGATTCCGGCGCGCATCGCGCGCTTTCTGTGCAGCCTCATACTTGAACTTGCCGTAGTCCATGAGCTTGCAAACTGGTGGACGTGCCGTAGGGGCTACCTCCACAAGATCCAGCTCAGCCTCGCGGGCAAGGCGCAGCGCGTCCTCAATCCGGACAATGCCCACCTGCTCGCCGGCGGGACCGACGAGGCGAACCTCGGGAACTCGGATGCGCTCATTAATGCGCGGCTCGGTGCTGATGCTTCCTCCCAGCTAATTTGATGATGGTGAAAAACTCCACGAAAAAGGCCTCCGCTAAATGCGAAGGCCTGACGATATAGCTAGGCGCACAGTAAGTACCGTACCCAGCTAATTAACCCGGCAACTAGAACGTCACCTAGGTGGGAGATCAGGCCTCCACTTTATGCGAATCTATCCCGAGGGGCAGATCAATCTTTAGTAGTCTAAAACATTGCGCCCCAGAACGCTAATCACAGCATTTTGCTGTTACAGCTTAATCCCTAAAAGCGCATCAACAATGTCTTTGACTATACCGGGAGCCAGCTCGTCATCCCCGTCAGCTGACGCCCAGTTATCCATAGC
>CAMQXE010000165.1 GCA_947038745.1 uncultured Propionibacteriaceae bacterium
GGGGTTGGGATAGCGAATATCCCAACCCCCTAAACCCGCGACAATTATTACCGCTGCGGCCCAAGGCCTGCGAGCTTCCCCGCGATTCCACCAGCGGCACGTAGAGCTGCGCCCACCTCAAAAGACGATGTCGCCACAAGTTTGCGCTGCATCGCCGCCTCGGCAAGCATTCCCCGCAAGATTGCTGCCGGGTCAGTATCCGGGAATAGATACAACGCCATTGCCCCTGGAATTGAATTGACCTCATTGACGAATAGCTCAGTACCATCGGTGAGGAAATCCACCCGGCAAATACCCGATAAACCGGTTAGCGCTTGAATTTTCTGCGCCAAAGCAATGACTTGCTGCTCTAGCTCCGGTGTGATCTTGGCCGGAAGCTCACGCGGAGCTGAAGCAAGCCCCTCGCCCGCCATGTACTTACCGGCATAGTCATAGATCGCGCCATCGGTATTTCGCGTCGGCTTTTCAATCAGTGATGCCGCAAACTTCGGGCTGGTCACAAACGCGACATTGAGATCCCACAAATCCTTGCGGTATGGCTCAACCACAGCGCCAGCGCGCAGGTGCGGGCTCGACGTCAATAGCGCCAATGCCGTATCGACGTCTTGGGCCACCTCGATACCGATAGAAGAACCACCAGCACGCGGCTTGACGATATAGGGGCCAGTAAACGATGGGCGGAAGTCCTGGTGCAGAATCTCCCGCTTAAGCGTAGGAACACCGGCCTGTTCCATGAGCGCACCGAAAGCTAGTTTGTCCATGCCCAGCGCAGCGGCCCCAGGCGTCGAACCCGTACAAGGCACTCCCAATAGCTGGAAAAGCGACTGCGTACCGCCAGACTCCCCAGCCCCGCCATGAAGCGCAAGAAGCACCGATCCCAGATCCACCAGTTTCTTTCCCAGACCGGCCTTGCGATAAAAACCGTTACCGCCGTTTGCGCCAAGCACCAACTCAAGGTGAGTTGATTTCGCTGGAGCGCCCTCAAGGTAGTCCTTAGCTTCAGTACCTGCAGGAACCAGGAACCAGTTACCTACCCGATCCCAGTACAGACATTGGACGTCATCGCCAGCACGCTGAAGTACCCGCTCGCACTGCAGCCCTGTCAAGATGCTGATGTCATGCTCGGCCGAGTTACCGCCGAAAACGACAGTCGTGAGTGCCATGGAATCTCCTTAATTAGGCGTAGTGATCTGGAAGATCGTTCTCATACAGGATGACATCTCCAGGCTTAGCCTCAGCGATAATCGCCTCAACTGCTGCCTGGCGATTCGCAAAAAGCTGGATCTGTTCGGGTTTTGCTTGCGACACTAGAGCCGCACGATTGGTGTAGCCAACAACTGCAAGCGTCATATTCGGCTGCGATGTGGCGTGACGTCCCAGCTCCGCATTGCGCAGTACTTGTTGGCTACCTAGCTCCACCATGCCAGGGGTCACGACGTAAACATGATGTTGCGCTGCCTGCTCAATGGCAGCAGCAACTGCGGCCGCAGCACCCACGGGATTTGAGTTATACGTATCATCGATAAGCCAGACATCGCCTGGCCCTAACGCTGCTTCGGCACGGTGGGGCGCTCCAGGTAGCGTCGTCAGTAAAGACACATATTTATCTGGAGAAATATCAAGAACCTTGGCAATACCAAGAGCGATTGCCAAGTTCGTTGGGTGCCCTGCAAAAGGTGGTTCGATGGTTGCAACATGTGACCCATCGACAGTAATAGCCCAATTCCTTGCGCTGGGTGCGACGATAACGTCTGCACCAGAATCTGGATTTGCTGACGTCCGAACTACGATCTTTTCCGCGCTGAGGCGATCAGCCAGCTCAGCCAGCTCAGCGACATCGATATTAAGCACGATCTTGTGCGCAGATTCAGTGATTTCAGTCTTTGCCGCAACGATAGTTGCGCGGTTCTTCATCCGCTCTAGATGCGCTTCGCCGATGGTTGTGATTGCGGCAATATCTGGGTGAAACTCGCGGCACAGCTCACGGATTTCACCTGGCCCATAGGTGCCCATCTCTGCGATGAACACCTCGGTATCTGGAACCAAACGATCATTGATTGAGCGGGATAGCCCCATGAGGTTGTTGAAACTTGCCGGGCTAGCGACAACTGGCAGCGCCGCTGAAAGCACATGCGCGACATAACCCTTTGTCGATGTTTTACCGTAAGAACCTGTAATAGCGACGACTGTAGGATCGACTTGGGCTAACCGCTGCTTGGCTTGAACGACGTATTTGCCTGCCATCTTCTTCTCAACTTTGTCCATGATGAGAGTGGCAAGTTCGAGCAAGGGCAATGCTAGAACTGCTGCAATTGCGATGGCCGGAGTGAAAGCTAACGCCACCGCACAGATGAGCTGCAATACAACTGTGGCTAGCGCCAACCGCTTGAGCCGGGCAGTCCAGTTAAGTTTTGAGGTTCGACCCGTGATACCAAGCCCGAGCGGCCATAGAGCAAGCAGGAGCACGCCAAGCCCAGGCCAAGCCACCGAGTACGCCACCGTCGTATAAATCGATGCCAGAGCACAGCCAATGCCGAGCCCCACGATGATCGCGTTGATAGCTCGCAGCTTGGTCCACAAGAAGCCGATGTACGCCGCCCGTCCTGGAATGTAGTGTTCCCGCTGAGCGACCCGCAAAAAACGTAGGTCCGTCAGCACGATGGTCACAGCAACGGCAACCCAAAGACAGATAGTGGCAGTCATGGGAGCTCCTTATAAACGAGTATCAATGGCACCTTGTAGTGCCTTGACTAAATCAGCATCAAGCAAATGTGACGACGATGTACACACGTCAAGGGTGGACAGCGGCCCTAGAAGTTCTTGGACGTGTTGAGCCATCGCAAGGGGCGCAGCGTCATCTTTCGCTCCCCACACTAGGCTCACCGGGATACCCGCAGCTTTAATCGCCATGAGCTGCTCGGCGTAATCCTCATTGACGGCTTTGACCAGTATCGTGCGCAACGTCCCCTGAGCTGCCTTGTAATCGGCTGAACCGTAGCGTTCGCGTAACTTATCGATAGTGCTTTCAGGGACGATCTTGAACGCATGAAGACGCTTCGCTACACGTAACAGCAAAGGCGCCTTAGCTTTCTTCCCATTGCCCAATTCAGCACGCAGCAGTGGAACGCCTGTCAAGATGAGAGCTTTGACTCGCTCGGGGTAAGCGGCAGCAAATTGCACTGCAACTCGGCCGCCAAAAGAATGTCCCATGATGATTAGCGGTTCCGACTGAGCCACTGCTTCTGCCAAGACATCTGCATAATCTCGCGTTGACCACGGCTCATCAGGGGCCGATGTGGCACCGAAGCCAGGCAGGTCCAACGATAAAGCGTTATAGCCGCCAAGCACCGGAGCAAAATCGTGACGATTACGACCCCATCCGTGCATGGCGACGATCTGCGCCTCGTCGCCATATTTTTCGGCCATGAGGCGCCCGCCCAGCAGTGAAGTCAGCACCGCCCCAGCATACTAGGCAATAGCAGGCCAGGAAGGCGCACAGCCCATGAGGATTTAGCTGTAAACGTGTGGGGCAAGCGTGCCAACGTCACGGAGGTTACGGTATTTACCGGAATAGTCCAGCCCGTAGCCAACGACAAATTCGTTTGGAATATCGAAACCAACGTACTTAACCGGCACGTCCATCTTGGCGGCTTCTGGCTTCCGGAACATCGTGGCGATCTCCAAGCTGGCAGGTTCACGCGAGCGCAGGTTAGCCATGAGGTAGCTCAAAGTAAGACCAGTGTCGATAATGTCTTCGACAACTAGGACATGCCGATCGCGGATATCGGCATTAAGGTCTTTCAGGATCCGTACCACACCTGAACTCTGGGTTCCTGAACCGTATGACGATACGGCCATCCAGTCCATTTCCATGTGCCCTGTCATTGCGCGGGTGAGATCCGACATGACCATGACAGCGCCGGTAAGGACACCGATCATGAGGATGTTCTTACCCTCATAGTCGGCATCAAGCTGGGCCGCCATCGCGGCAATACGATCATCGATCTGCTGGCGGGTGAAGAGGACCTGCGTGAGGTCTCCCGAGATATC
>CAMQXE010000166.1 GCA_947038745.1 uncultured Propionibacteriaceae bacterium
ATCTCCACATTTACAACTGGGACGCCTGGGCGCAGAAGACCGTTCCGATGAACACCATCATCGGGCATGAGTTCTGTGGCACCGTCGTCGAGGTGGGTTCGGAAGTTACCCGCTTTCAGCCTGGTGAACTGGTCTCGGGCGAAGGTCACTATGTCTGTGGCGAGTGCCGTGCATGCTTGGCGGGTAAGCGCCACCTGTGCCGTAGTTTCAAGGGTATCGGCTATATGGTCGATGGTATTTTTGCCGAGTACTTCACCATGCCGCAGTCCAATGTTTGGAAGCACAAGCAAGACATCGATACCGACGTCGCCGCAATCTTTGATCCATTCGGTAACGCGGTACACACCGCACTGCAATTCCCCTGCCTAAACGAGGATGTTCTCGTCACCGGGGCTGGCCCGATCGGTCTTATGGCTGCGCTCGTGGATCAGTTTGCTGGCGCTCGTCGCGTTGTAGTTTCTGACTTATCTGATGAGCGTCTTGAATTGGCTCACAAACTTGGATTGAAAAACACCTTCAATCCGCTCCATGACACGATGGAAACAAAGTTTGCCGATTGGGACATCAAGGAAGGCTTCGACATCGGCCTTGAAATCTCAGGTTCTGGCGCTGCGCTGAATCAGATGATCGATTCGATGACCCACGGTGGCCGAATCGCTATGTTGGGTACCCCAAGTAAGAACACGGAAGTGGACTTCTCCAAGGTCATCTTCAATATGCTCACGATGCAAGGTGTGACGGGCCGACAGATCTTTGAAACCTGGTACAACATGTCAGTCATGCTGGCCAACGGCCTTGATATCTCTGGCGTGATTACCGGGCGCTACCATTACACCGATTTCAATGACGCTTTCGCTGATGCCAATTCAGGCAAGGGCGGCAAGGTCGTCATGAACTGGGAGGACTAACACATGTACGGCGCGCTTAAACAAGATTTCCTCGATCAGCTGGCACAGCTAAAGGCCGAGGGGCTCTACAAATATGAGGCTGCACTCACCACAGAGCAGGCTGCCAAGATCGGAGTTGAAGATGGCCGCAAGGTCATCAACCTCTGTGCAAATAACTACCTGGGTTTAGCTAATAACAAGACCCTAATTGAGGCAGCTAAGCAGGGTATGGATGAGTGGGGCTTCGGCATGGCCTCGGTGCGTTTCATCTGTGGCACCTCCACACAGCACACGGCGTTAGAGCAGAAGATCTCGGAGTTCCTGCACACCGAAGATACGATTTTGTACAGTTCCTGCTTTGATGCCAACGGTGGTCTTTTTGAGGTCGTTTGTGGTGCAGAAGATGCCATCATTTCTGACGAGCTAAACCATGCGTCAATCATTGACGGTGTCCGGTTGTCCAAGGCTCAGCGATTCCGTTACAAGAACCGCGACATGGCCGATCTTGAGGCTCAACTGATTGCTGCAAAGGGTTGCCGCTACAAGCTCATTGCTACGGATGGCGTTTTCTCCATGGACGGCTATGTCGCTCCTTTGGATCAAATCTGCGACCTGGCTGATAAGTACGGGGCAATGGTCATGGTCGATGATTCCCATGCTGTGGGTTTCGTGGGCAAAACTGGTGCAGGTACACCGGAGCGTTTCGGAGTACAAGATCGTGTCGATATCGTGACCGGCACCTTGGGTAAGGCTCTTGGCGGTGCTTCTGGCGGCTACACCTCGGGTCGTAAAGAAATCATTGAGATGCTGCGTCAGCGTTCGCGTCCATACTTATTCTCGAACTCCGTTGCTCCCGCTATCGTCTCGGCGACGCATGCCTGCATTGATTTATTGCAGTCTTCAGGTGAGTTGCTAGAAACGTTGAATGCCAATACGACGTACTTCCGTACCGAGATGAACAAGCTGGGCTTCACAATTCCTGAGTCGGATCATGCCATCGTGCCAGTCATGGTTGGCGATGCTGTCCTGGCTGCCAAGATCGCTGATATCTGCCTTGCTAACGGGGTTTACGTACGAGCATTCAGCTACCCGGTAGTGCCTAAAGGTAAGGCTCGTATTCGCACTCAAATGTCGGCTGGGCTTTCGCGTGAAGATCTCGATCATGCTATTGCTACCTTCGTCAAGGCTGCTGATGAGGTTGCTTGAGCGTCATCCGATGATTTAGCGTAACCATTTGTGTTTTATAGCTGCTGCCCGTTGGGATACCCGGCGGGCAGTAACTATTTGGCGGGAAAGCCTCGATGGATATAAAAGATCGTCCGCGCATGCTCGGGGGAATCAGCGCGGACGATCAATTTTGTGTGTCAGCAGTCGGCTCGGGGGATCCATACTGCAACACTGACAACTTTAGGAACTGATTGAGGACTTTCCTAGCTGTGGGGGCAACATTCACCCTATGATCACCCGGAGATCGGCAAATGGTTCAGCTGACTGTTATAGATCTATCGCTACAGGCGTGAACAAGATTTTGGGGTGATAGTTTATCTCACCCCTGGGTGGGCGCTGATCTTGAGAAGTTTGGCTACCAGCTGCGGTAAAGATCCTCGAAACTCCGCTAGCCTGAGTTCGTTATGGACACTGACAAAAGCACTGACGCAGCAGATAGCGCCGCTACGGAGCAAGAAGAGCAGCCGTGGTGGAAAGACCCTAGCTTGCCGTGGGAGCATAAGCCGACGAAATCTGATCTTTGGTGCTGGGCGTTGTTTGCTATCTATGGCATCTGGGGACTAGTGATGTTGCCGCTACGTCCGTTGCTCCTTAAATATCCCGTATGGTCAGTTGCTATTAATGGCTCCCGGCTAGGAATGACATCGGTTGGAGCGCTAGCTAGCGTGGACTCTGGTTTCAGGGACTGGCTAATTCCGTTACTCCTTCTTGGTGCTTTGTCTTCGATGAAATGGTCACCAGTATTTTGGTGGGCTGGCAAGCTTTGGGGGCAGACCATGATCGATGTCATGACTGCGCAGCGGCCTCGTTGGCGTGTTGTGGCTCATCGGGTTGAGAAGTTTGCGGGGCGGCATCCGTTTATTGCGCTCGGTTTAGGCTATCTGGTGCCGCAGATCAATGTATTCGTCTACATCACGCTTGGGGCTGCCGGTATGCCGCTGAGCTGGTTCCTGTTCTATCAGTTGCTGTGGTCATTATTGAGTGCTGGAACCGTTGGAGCTTTGGGCTACTGGATTGGGGCTCCAGCAGTGCATTGGCTACGGCTGTATTCCGATATCGCGTTCTACGTTGCGCTGGCGATGCTCGTGGTGATGTTCTTCCTGATCTGGCGGCGCTCTAGGGCCGCCACGGCTGAGCAAAACTAGACCATGGTCGGTATTGTCTGGACTTGTGATGGCTATGCGTTGATGCTGGGGTTGTTTAGGCTCAAAGCATGAATTTGACCTGGCTTCGTGAGGCGAGCAGTGGCTTAGGTACTGATCCGGGGCCTATCTATCCAGCAAAACCGCTCACACCATTCGATATTGCGTGGCGGTATAGCCTTGCCAGCTTGCCGTTATTCTTGGTCGTCTTGCTGACGGTGCTGGATTTAGCTATTACTTCAACAGAAGCTATGGAACCGCTGTGGTTCATCATCTGCAACGTGGGATTCGGCTTCATCGCACTCTGGCTAATCCGTTACCGTAGGCGCTATCCGTTGCCAATCGTGTTGGTGCTCAGCCTGCTAAGCGCTTTTTCCTACGGGGTTGGCGGGTTCTATCATTGGGCGTTGTTATCGCTTGCAACGCACCGACGTTGGCGGCCGATTCTGATTGCTTACGGCTTCTCCTTCTTGCCGATCGTCATAGATCTGTACTTCTCTCCACTATCTCGGGCCCTTGGTCTCGACAGTGCCGGCGGTGTCTACAAGCTGCCTAACTGGATCACTTTCGTACTGACCGCACTGATTCTTACCCTGGTCTCTGGAGTAGTTATTGCCCTCGGCTTCTACGTTGGTGCTCGCCGCGATCTGGTGTCTTCGTTAGAAGAGCGAGCACTCGCAGCAGAGCATGAGCAGTTCCTTCACATTGAGCAAGGTAAAGCTGATGAACGTTCCCGTATTGCTCGGGAGATGC
>CAMQXE010000167.1 GCA_947038745.1 uncultured Propionibacteriaceae bacterium
CGCTATCGCACCCGCGAACTACCCGAAGCCGATATCACCGTCGTCGACGGGCTGCCCGTCACCACGGTGGAGCGTACCATCGCTGACCTCGTTGAGACTCGCGAAGACCTCAGCACCATTGCCGATGCCTACCGCGACGCCAGCCTCCGCAGCACTCTCGATAGAAACCGTCTCGAGCAGCTTCTCGCGCCACTGGCGCAACGCAACGGTTTCACGAAAGACGACGGTGCTGCCCTGCTCAATCACATCGAGGAACTCGCCGGCCTTGACATCGACAGTATGGCAAAGATAGTCGCCTCATCGCCAGAGCTGACTGCCAGGGTGCTAGGGAACATACTCTCGGCCTTCCCCACGCCAGACCTCACCCAGATCCTCGATGTGGTGAAGTCCATGACATCTCCTATCCGCTCGCTGGGAATTACCGGGCTTGAGCACATCGCCCACACAATCGTCCGACAAGCCCTCCCAGAGAACCTCCTACGCGATCAGCAGGAGGCCATCGCCAGGCTGTATCAGCCCCTTCTGGCCGCACTGAGCACCGGCACCCTGGCCTCTGGCAAGGTCGGCGACAAGTGAACGGCGAGCCATACCCGACGCCAGCTGGGGTCGAAGCCGCGATCAAAAGCGCAGCCCAGAAAGCAGTGAAGATTGACCCCAGCCGAAACATCGGCGACCTCATCCAGCAGGCATACTTCGACAGGTTCCTCACCCGACTATTCACTGCAGACGAGGGCTGGATGCTAAAGGGAGGCGCCAGCCTGCTTGCACGGGTTCCCACAGCCCGCTCGACAACGGACCTCGATCTGTTCCTCAGCGGTCGCGCCCTCAGCGAGGCCTTGGCTGAGCTTCGTACGGCCGCGGCCCGTGACCTGGGTGATTGGTTCCGTTTCGAGTACGCCAGCCATCGTCCGACAATCATGGGTGAGCAGCAACCGTACGTCGAGGGCTACCGGGTCACTTTCGATATCTATATCGGCGCAGCGAGCCGCGGGAAACTGAACGTTGACCTAGTCGTCAAGAACACAACGACGGTGCCTCCTGAGATCCAGCTTCCTGCCAATGTACTCGATCTGCCCCGACTACCCTCGACACCGTACCGACTCTACCCACTCGTCGACCAGATCGCCGACAAGGTTTGCGCCACGCTGGAGGGCCACAACGGAAAGCCATCCTCGAGGGAAAAGGACCTTGTCGACCTTGCCCTCATTGCGATCACCTACGACATCGATGGCGACCAGCTGCGTACCGCAGTGGTAGCTGAGGCAGCGATGCGGAGACTCGAACTTCCAAGCTCATTCAAGATCCCGGCACAGTGGGGACGAATCTTTTCAGCCAAAGCGAAGACGATCCCTGCCATCCGGGAGTATTCGGCAGACGATGCACAGGAGCTCGTAGCCGAACTACTCGATCCAATTCTGGGCACCAATGTGCAGGGGATGATGTGGCGGAATGATCGAAGCGCATGGGAACACCGACAGCTCTAATTACTCACGCCTAAGCATTGAGTTTTGGCGCCGTGGGGAGCAAACCATGCGGCCTCGACACTCACCTGCCATCTGTGAGCCTAGGCTCAATTGGCTGCAATCCAGCCGAGTGCAGGCCATCTCGAAGGCCACTCGGGTGTGGATGGAAGACGTGGGGGAAGAATAGTACTGCTGCGCCGCGCATGCTCTGGCGCTTCCGCTCAGAGAACTTGTCAGTCAACTCGAAGATGCGATGGAGATCAGACATGTCCCAGTGGTGCAGACTAATCGGTGCTTCATTGAATCCGGCTTTCGCTTGAGTGAAATGAAAGACGTGCACGCCTCACGGGTAAGGTACCGACCTTTGTCTGTAACAGCTGTGACGGCAAACATGTAACACGTTATCCGGTGTGGTCACCGACGTGTTGCAACTGGCATGACTGATCACCTTGTTTGGTGTCGGATCTCCCTTTCAGAGCCGTTCTATGGGGCTGTTCAAGCAGATCTGCTGTCAGAAGCTGGTGAAAGCGCGTAATTTCGGCGTACTATCAGCGGGACCATGTCGATGGAGCTATCTTGAAATACTGAAAGTTTCGAAGCCTTCTGGCTAGCGCCATCCCTGATAAACCCAATGACGGGTGACATCTTCTGGGCGAATCTCCCACAACACAGCCTGTGTTGAAGATTTCGGATTGATCGCCAGACACCGTCGCCATGACTTGCGGCGGGCACGCTCTAGGTGGGCGCGTTCAGCGCTTCCAGGCTGGCTATCGTCCCATCGCTGCCGCCATAACTGATATTTAGGGCCCGCATAGAAATTATTGAGAGCTATATGCCAACCATCGAAATCCGAAAGAAGGACACGATGGGCATCTACTCGTAGTTCCAAAAGAACGCCGGGCTGAGTTGGTCGAGCCTTACGAAGATCAGGACGACGAGGCCCTGAATTATTTTCAAAAACCCACCATGCCCACATTGGCCAGCGAATCTCGGCAGAAGGTTTTGGGTCACGACGGTGGAGACATTCAGCCATCCAGTCGTAAGCGCCGACCCAACTATCCATGAGGCCAGGCTCTGCAATCGGGCTAGCCATTGCAGTATTGCAACGCAAGGCCATGCCAGATCTCAGCGTTTCCCAGCCTTGCAAGGTTTGCATCGACCACAAGGTAAGCGTGGCAGGAATCACCGACGATCCTGCTAGCAATTCATGATCCATCACACAAACGTACCGTTTAGACGGGGCAAAATGAGCCGCCATGCGTTACTAGACAAGCTACATACCTCATCGTGCGGGCCCCGAACCATGTACTTGCGGATGGGCCGCCACATAGTTGCTTTTGATGTGCGCCTTGATCTGAGAAGTCATCTCTGATTGTGCTGAGTCTCCCGCCGATATAGCTCGATTCTGGGTGGGCATAGGAAACTAGTCGAATTAAGTCCCATTCGGCTTAGGCTGATCTCTCTCTGCTTTGTGGAACGCATCATCTATTTTCCTAACCACCATGAAATAGCCCAAATAGAGCCGGCTCTTCCCTCTGACCTCTTGAAATCTGGTGATTGAAGGAGTGCACACAGTTACAGCAACTGAGTTTGCTGATTGCAATCCTTGTACGCCTGAGAAACTATAATCAGGCTAGTAGCGGTAAGGATATTTCGGAACATGAGTGGTAAACAGATCAAATTATTTCTCGTAGATGGCACCCCGGGTGGGCTAACTAAAGCAGAAATCACGAACTGGACGGGGCATGTTCTAGCTGGCCCGCGCTCGGATCTGGCACGTCTTCTCAAACGCGAAGAAACTCGACGTACGGGTATCTACCTTTTACTGGGCACTGACGAAAACGGTGACGAAAACCTCTACATCGGTGAGGCAGATGATGTCTCAACCCGCTTGCGCACTCATGAACGGAATAAGTCCAATTGGGATCGCGTCGTCATCGTGACGAGTAAAGATGCAAACCTGACTAAGGCTCACGTGCGCTATCTTGAATCGTCGCTTATTAAGTTAGCTGCGGCAGGGCAACGGATTCAGCTCACCAATAGGACTGCGCCGCCGACTCCAAATCTTCCCGAGGCGGATGCCTCAGATATGGATTATTTCGTGAGGCAGCTTCAAATCGTTTTACCGATTCTGGGTATCAATGCATTTCGCAGCCGCAAGACTGCGCTACCAGTAGCATCGGCTGAACCCCTAGAGTCTCCGACTTTCTATCTACGGGTACCTCGTAGCGGCGCAGACGCACAAGCCATGGAAATTGATGGAGAGTTTACGATCCTTGCAGACTCGCGTGTTGTTTCTGCATGGCGTGGGGAAGGGAAAACAGAATCTGTACAGCGGGGCTATTCCCGCTATCAAGAAAAGTATGAGCAGCTTGTTGCTACTGGTGCGATCAGGGTAGAAAACGGGCAGGGTATAGTCACCCGTGATTTTGTTGTTTCATCTCCTTCTGCGGCAGGTGTTATCGTCACCGGTCGTGCCTGTAACGGTCGCACAGATTGGGTTACTGCCGACAAAATGACTTTCGGTGCATG
>CAMQXE010000168.1 GCA_947038745.1 uncultured Propionibacteriaceae bacterium
CATTGCCAAGGGGAAAGACCGAGATTATATTTTTACCTGGTGGGCAACATTTTTCACAGCCTGATACTACTGGAGAAATTAAGACCAATGGATATGTACTCCATCGAGTTGAGGGTATAGATCAGTATTCATTAAGTTCGCCAGCTATCTTAGGTTTCCGGTTTGATCAGCAAGGGCAGGTGATATTCTCCAGCTTTGCTATCGGCAGATCCTCTTGGGTTGCTCCATGGGATATTGGCGATGTCGAGACGGTCGTATCGGAACATCTCATAATAATGTCACCAGTTGCTGAGATTGATAAAGTGCGCGCTTTGATTGCCGCATATGAGCAGGAAATTCTTAATTTGCAAGCAGACTTTGGTGTAGGGAATATACCAACACATGCGATTATGTACCAGGCAGAAGATGCTATCAATACTATGGTTTATGGCTCGGGCCGTAATAGTGGACCAGAGCGAGGGGCTATTGGTGGTTATTGCTACAGTGTTTCGGCATTGGGCGATAACGCTACTGTTACGAGAATTATTATTCGAAACCTCGGTAGCGAGTTCCCTCCGGAGTATTATCCGGCGGTATTTCGGCATGAGTTCACTCATGCAGTTCAGAATTTTTTGAATACTGGCCGTAAAAGTATTCCAACTTGGGTTATAGAAGGAAGCGCTTCATGGGTAGGATGGCACGGGTTGTTAGTTAGCTTAGATGATTTTCTTGGACATAGGCCAACAGCGCAAGATATTGACCATCTAGCGGGGGTATTTACCGGAGCGCGAACACCAGAAGTTTTTGGCGTGCAGGACTATGGTATCAGCAGCGCCTTTTTCTCCTGGGCAGAAACAAAGCTTGGTAAAGCCAGAGTGGCGCAGATGATTATAGAGGTATTGAAGAGCGCTGATATTGAGCGGAGCCTGGCTCAACCGCTTGGAGCTAGCAGCATGGCAGAACTCATGCCAGAGTTCACAACCTGGGCACTCGCTGCTTTTTAGGGTGAAGGAGTTTTAGGCAATAACGTCGTTATCGCGAACAGTTGAGGGTACGCCAACAACTACAGAACCTGGTGCGACATCAGTGGTGACAAGAGCATTCGCGCCGATTTTGGCGTCATCACCAATCTCGATATCACCGATCACCTTGGCACCTGCTCCGATGAGCACTCGATTACCGACGGTAGGGTGCCGTTTGGCTTGTCGCCTTGAACGGCCCCCCAACGTCACCTGGTGGTAAATCAGACAGTCATCTCCGACGATGGCTGTTTCACCGATGACAACGCCCATGCCGTGATCGATGAAAAGCCGTCGCCCAATAGTGGCTCCTGGATGAATCTCAATACCTGTCCATAAGCGGGCAAACATAGAGATGAACTGCGCACTGATCTGGTGCTGTTGGCGCCAAAGCTTATGTGCCAAGCGATATAACCAGATAGCGTGCAATCCTGGGTACGTGAGGGCAACGTAGAGACGTCCCCGGGCTGCCGGATCACGAGCCAAAGCAGCGTCAATATCTTCGCGGATAAGCCTGCGGGCAGAGGGAGCCGTCATCGTGATTTACCCGTGCAATTCGGCGTAAAGGGGTGTGCTGAGTTCTCGCTCACCAGAAGATGGGCAGATCACTACAATCGTCTTACCTTGATTCTCTGGACGGGCTGCTACCTGAGCTGCTGCAGCAATAGCGGCACCAGAACTAATCCCCACCAACATGCCCTCCTGGGCAGCAGTTGTTCGAGCAGTTTCCATCGCCTGCTCACTTGTTATCGTGATGACCTCAGTGAGTAGTTCCCGGTCAAGGTTGCTCGGAATAAAGTTTGCCCCGATTCCCTGAATCTTGTGCGGGCCTGCAGTACCGCTAGTCAAGAGCGGGGATTCTGCTGGCTCAACACCGATCAACTCGATATCTGGCTTATGCTGCTTTAGTACCTGGCCTAGTCCAGAAATCGTGCCACCAGTACCGATACCAGCGACGATAATATCGACGCTCCCATCAGTATCTGCCCAAATCTCCTCCGCCGTCGTGGAGCGATGGGCTGCTGGATTCGCGGGGTTAGCGAACTGGCTAGCTAGAACAAATCCTGGCTGCTTAGCTAGTTCATTAGCCTTATCGACAGCGGCCTGCATACCTCCAGAAGCGGGGGTAAGTACGAGCTCGGCTCCATATGCGCGAAGCAACATTCGTCGTTCCATTGACATGGATTCGGGCATCGTCAAAACGACGTGATAGCCGCGAGCTGCGCCAATCATGGCCAGGCCAATACCCATATTGCCCGAGGTTGCTTCAACTAAGGTGCCGCCGGGGACGAGCGCCCCAGCCGCAACAGCGGCCTCGATGATAGACAGCGCCGGGCGGTCCTTCACCGAGCTTGATGGGTTAAAGAATTCAAGTTTGGCGAGCACAGTGGCAGCATCAGAACAGACTCGCTGCAACTTCACGAGGGGAGTGCGGCCGATGGTCTGAGTGATGTTGTCGTATGTGTTCATGCTTGTTGCAACGGGAATAGCTGTGTATTTATTCCCGAGATCGCCAAAAAAGTTGCCAAGGCAGCAAGGACAGAGTGGAAATATTGGCAAGTTGGCTGCCCGTAGAAGGATATTCGTGCATGGCTGGGTGCGGCTGGCGACTAGACTCATGTCATGGCCCATGATCTTGTTCTTGTAATTGACTTTGGCGCTCAGTACGCCCAGCTTATTGCCCGCCGCGTCCGGGAAGCGGGGGTCTATTCAGAGATCATGCCGCATACCGCGTCGGCAGAGCAGATATTGGCGAAAAAACCTGCTGCGATCATTCTTTCAGGCGGGCCGCAGTCAGTCTATGCAGAGGGCGCGCCGACGCTTGATAAGGCAGTTCTTGAAGCTGGCATCCCAGTTTTCGGTATCTGCTACGGCTTCCAGTTCATGGCTAATGCGCTGGGTGGTGTTGTCAGCAAGACCGGGCTGTCGGAGTTCGGCCGCACTCCTATCGACGTCGATAATGCGGGCTGCTTGCTACGTTCGCTAACCGGCGAAACTAAAATCTGGATGTCGCACGGAGATTCTGTTGCCGTCGCCCCGGCAGGCTTTACCGCCCTGGCTCACACAGAAGGCGCCCCGATCGCGGCATTTGAGAATGTGCAGGCCAAGCTGGCGGGTGTCCAATGGCATCCAGAAGTGCTGCATTCCGAGCACGGACAAGACGTGATTAAGGCCTTCCTCTTTGATATTGCGGGGCTTACGCCAACCTGGTCGAGCGAGAACATCGTCGACGAACAGATCTCCCGAATCCAAGCTGAGGTTGGGGACAAGAAGGTTCTGTGCGCGCTTTCTGGTGGCGTCGATTCGATGGTTGCCGCAGCATTAGTGCAGAAAGCGATTGGTGATCAACTCACCTGCGTCTATGTCGATCATGGGTTGCAGCGCAAGTTTGAGTCCCAGCAAGTGGAGAAGGATTTTGTTGAACTGACTGGCGCAAAGCTCATCGTGCGTGATGAAGAAGCGCGGTTCCTCGGCAAACTTGCTGGAGTGACTGATCCAGAAACTAAGCGCAAGATCATCGGCGCTGAGTTTATTCGTGTCTTTGAAGACGTCGCTCGCGAGTTGGCCGAGGAGGGCGTGGAGTTCCTCGTTCAGGGCACACTCTACCCCGATGTGGTTGAGTCTGGTGGCGGTGAAGGTGCGGCAAATATCAAGTCACACCACAACGTCGGTGGCTTGCCTGATGATTTGCAGTTCTCGTTGATTGAACCGCTACGGACGTTATTTAAGGATGAGGTTCGTCAGGTCGGGCTTCAGCTCGGGCTACCCGAGAAGCTGGTGTACCGTCACCCATTCCCCGGGCCGGGTTTGGGCATCCGCATCATCGGTGAGGTGACGAAAGAACGTCTCGATATTTTGCGCGACGCTGACTGGATCGCGCGCGATGAGCTAACGAAGTCTGGTTTGGATCGCTCGATCTGGCAGTTCCCGGTTGTGCTCTTGGCCGATGTCCGTTCCGTTGGGGTTCAAGGAGACGGTCGTACTTACGGGA
>CAMQXE010000169.1 GCA_947038745.1 uncultured Propionibacteriaceae bacterium
AGTACGTCGTAGACGTCGAGGTCGAGGATGAGGCTCCCAAGAGCCTTGGCGCGATCATGATCGGTGGCGGCGGTGGCGCTGCTGCTCCTGCGGCGGCTGTTTCTGGCGGTTCGGCAAATGCGATTCCGGCCCCGCTAGCTGGCTCGGTATTCAAGATCAATGTCGCCGAAGGCGATGAGGTCAAGGCTGGTCAGGTCGTTGTGGTTCTCGAGGCCATGAAGATGGAGACCTCCTGCTGACGGCAAGGTAGCCAAGATTTTGGTGGCGAAGGGTGACCCGGTTCAGGGTGGCCAGGCGCTCATCGAACTCGCCTAGGTTTTACAACAACACATTACAAACAGCGGTGGCTCTGGGAAACCAGAGCCACCGCTGTTGTGATGTATCCGGGTGACTAATGCTGCGACGTAGGCCCGAGCGAGGCAGCACCTTCGTTCGGTACCGAGACATGGATCTCAAAGCGATCACCGCGGTAGTGATTCGTGGAACATTCCACGGGCTTGCCAACGGCAATTGAGGTGCGACGTAGCACCAGCAACGGGGCACCTAGCGGGAGTCCAAGTGATCTGGAGATATGGACGTCAGCGATCTCAGCGCTGATGTGCTGGTCGGCAGCGTCAATGACGAGATTGTAGCGGTCAGCAAAGAGCGTATAGAGCGAGCCTGAGAGATCTTGGTGGCCAAGGTCGGGGGCAAGCGCTACTGGGTAGAAGTTAATCTCATGAGAGACCGGAATACCGTCGGCCATCCGAACTCGCTCGATTCGCCAGAACTCTCCTTCGCCAAAGACGCTAGCTACCCAGGTAGGAACAGTGCTTACTTTGGCGATGCTGTCGAGCCGTGACGATGGATGCATACCGCGCTTGCGCATATAGGCCGAGAAGCTTGCAAGCAGATGAGCTTGCTCACGTGGACTAGCCAGGAACGTACCCCGGCCATGAATGCGCTCGACCAGGCCAGAGGCTTGAAGCGTATCGAGAGCGCGACGGACGGTTGCACGCGAGACCTGATAACGGTCCATGAGCTCTCGCTCGCTGGGGAGCGCATCTCCTGGGTAGAGGTGCTCAGCACACCAGGCTGCAAGATTTTCTGACAGCTGCGCGTGTTTTGGCTCGTGGGTATTTGGGGTGAACATTCCCACTGGTCCTTCGCTCACCGTAACTCCGTTTCAGGTCTGGTCTTTCAGATACCAGTGTGCCGTTGCTGGAGTATCACTGCGCTACCGTCTCATTAGCTGGCATTAATGAGCGTTGTGCTCATGAGAGAAGGATCTAGGTGTTGCGAAACACCTTATGGTTTGCGGCTTGAGCGCGAGGGCGAACTACCAGACGCTCAATAACTACATGCTCAGGCAACATGGCTGCCCAGCGGATACATTCAGCAATATCCTCAGCCATCAACGGTGCTTCGACATTGGCATAGACCGCATCTGCGCGGGCCTGATCGCCGCTGTAGCGGGTGAGGGAGAACTCTTCGGTATGAACCATGCCAGGCACAATCTCAACAACACGCACTGGCTGACCATTTAGCTCAAGGCGTAGCGCGTTAGCCATCATCCGCTCAGCACTCTTGACCCCACAATAGCCGCCTGCGCCTTCATAAGCGGTCTCAGCGGCCGTTGAGGTGACAAACTGAACTGTGCCTTGCGCTGCGATAAGTGCTGGGATTAGCGCTTTGGTCACCCTAGCTGCACCCATGACGTTGGACTGCCACATGGCATCCCACTGCTCTAGATCGGCGATTTCATGGGGTTCCTGACCGAGAGCGCCACCGGCATTATTGACCAGGAGGTCAAGGCGATCGCCCACAGCCGTTGCCAACTGATCGACGTCGGCTTGCACGCTGACATCACAGGTGACGGCTTTGCCGCCAATTTCGGTAGCGAGCTGTTCAATACGATCAGTGCGACGGGCTGCACAGATCACGTGAAAACCATGGGCTGCAAGTAACCGGGCAGTAGCGGCGCCAATACCTGAGGAAGCGCCAGTAACGACAGCGATGCGATCAGTCATAGGTCCATCATTGCAAGGCGCGCGTCTGGCGCAAAATGGGGGTAATAACTACTGCAAAAGTGTGGGGGCTTCGGCTCCAAAACGCTGCAGGAATGTCGCTGCAGCGTCTAGCGCAGAGGTTGTTCCCGCAGTGACCTCACGGCCAAGGCTACGCTTGAGGGCTGCGAGTTCGGGGGTGCCGGTGAGCGCATCGCTAACTGAGCTAAGCACCTGGGCCCACATCCAGTCAGATTGTTGCGCGCCACGACGCGCAGCGAGGCTCTCATGCTGCTCGATCCAGGCGCGATGGGCCAAGACAGCGTTCCAGACGTCATCAAGGCCGTCATGGGTGTAAGCGCTACAGGTTAGTACCGGCGGAATCCTCTCGCCTTCTTCGCCACTCGACATCAATCGCATAGCGATGGATAGCTCACGAGCAGTCATTCGGGCTTGGGGAAGATTATCGCCGTCAGCCTTATTGACTGCGATAATATCGGCAATTTCCAAGATGCCGCGCTTAATCCCCTGGAGTTGGTCCCCAGCACGGGTAAGAGCCAGCAGGAGGAAAGTATCCACCATTCCCGAAACTGCGACCTCAGACTGGCCTACGCCTACTGTCTCGACGATGATGACGTCATAGCCAGCGGCTTCGCAGACCACCATCGCTTCGCGGGTTGCCCGGGCCACGCCACCAAGATGACAGCCCGAGGGGGAGGGGCGAATGAACGCGCAATCATGTTGTGATAGCGCGCCCATTCGAGTCCGATCGCCGAGGATCGACCCACCAGTGCGTGAGCTAGATGGATCAACGGCGAGAACCGCGACCTTCTTGCCCTGCTCGATGAGTCGAATCCCCAGCGCGTCGGTAAACGTCGACTTGCCAGCACCGGGCACGCCGCTGATCCCCAGGCGAATGCTATTCGCATTACCTAGGGGCAGCTGTGCCAAGAGCTCACCGGCTTGGCGCCGGTGCTCCACGCGTTTGGATTCAACCAGAGTGATCGCTTGTGCGATCGCTCCTCGTGAACCTGCCTGGATGCCCTCAACCAGAGCGGCAACGTCGACGATGCGAGCCACAAGGCCTCCTTACTTGTTCGCCTCGCGGATCTTACCGAGCAAGCTAATCGCGCACTCGGGGATCACTGTGCCGGGCGGGTAGATATCGACAGCGCCTGCTTCGCGCAGGGCCTCGAAATCCTGCTCCGGGATAACGCCACCCACGACAACCAGGATGTCCTGGCGGCCAAGAGCGTCGAGTTCCTGGCGCAGTGCCGGGACGAGGGTCAAGTGACCAGCGGCAAGCGAAGACACACCAACGACGTGGACGTCAGCCTCATTGGCCTGACGGGCGACCTCGTCGGGGGTCTGGAACAAGGGGCCCACGTCGACGTCGAAGCCGAGGTCAGCATAGGCCGTCGCGATGACCTTCTGGCCACGGTCGTGGCCGTCCTGGCCCATCTTGGCAAGCAAGATACGTGGACGACGACCGTCCTCTTGCTCAAACTCTTCTACGGCTTCGCGGGCCTTATCGACTAGCGGAGCACCTGATGCTTCTTTGCTGTACACACCACTGATAGTACGGATTTGGGCTGTGAAGCGGCCAAAGACCTCTTCCAAAGCGTCCGACATCTCACCAACGGTGGCCTTCGCACGTCCGGCATCGATAGCGAGCTTGAGCAAGTTACGCTCCGGGTCGCTGGAATCAGGATTGGCAGCAGCCCACGTGAGCTTGGCCAAAGCAGCCTGGCATTCCTCTTCGTTGCGCTCAGCACGGAGACGTTCCAGCTTCGCGATCTGGCTGGCACGGACCTGCTTGTTATCAATCTTGAGCACGTCTAGCGGAGCTTCCTGCTCCAACTGGTACTTGTTCACGCCGATAACAGGCTGACGTCCAGAGTCGATGCGGGCCTGAGTACGTGCAGAGGCTTCCTCAATACGCAGCTTCGGAATACCCTGCTCGATGGCCTTGGCCATACCGCCGGCCTGCTCCAC
>CAMQXE010000170.1 GCA_947038745.1 uncultured Propionibacteriaceae bacterium
TTGAAGCTGCGGCGTTGACACTCCATTCAAAGGAACTGTTTTGTCCAGACCCAGCGTGAGCCCTGTGGCGTGAGTCAATCAAGATCGTCGCAGTTGGCCCGCCGGACTGTTCTTCGCGGCGAACCATGAGCTCGCCGAGCTTGGCGCTGGAACGCCAATGGACCCGGCGCATATCATCGCCGTGGCGGTACTCTCTCACCAGCACGTCATCCTCCCCAGAAGAAGAGATGTGTTGTGGTGTTGTTTCGCCTGTGGAGCCGTTTAGGCCTCTGAGCACAGCCCCATTTAACGGAGAAATTACCGGAGTAACTTTGATCGGTGTTTCCCCGGCATGTTGCTGCCGCAATAACCGGACCATGCCAAAGGGGTCACGGGTCTCTACGCTGACTGGGCCTACGTTATAGCGACCGCGCTGGTTAGCCTGGAGCTGGTAACCAATGACGCGGTGCGGCTGGCCGCCAAACTGATGTACTGTGAAGCGCGGTCGTTGTCCAAGTTGGGTGGGAACCTTATCTTCAAAGAGCATAACTCCGCCAGATAAGTCATGGTTGCGATCCACGGTTAGCTCTACATTTATCATCGAACCTACCGGGGCCTGAGTTGGGATGACGTGGCGTTCCACGGCGATATCGGTACGACTTCTGCGTAGCACCAGAACAGGTAGCAGCGGGATGAGGACTAAAGCCAGCCCCATAAAGATCATGGAGCGTTGCCCCAAATACACGGTGACCGCGGCAGAGCAGATACCAAAAATGAGTAAAAAACGGCCGCGTCCGGTAAGTAATTCCCAGATCGATGGCATCGGTGATTACCGTTCGCCAGGGATTGCGATCAACGCGATGATGTCAGTAAGCACCGATTGGGCGGTCTTGTGCTCCATGTGGGCTTGGGCCGATAGGACAATTCGGTGAGAGAGCAGCCTGGTAGCAAGACTGCGAATATCTTCTGGGTTTACGTAGTCTCGTCCAAGGAGAGCAGCCTGTGCTTTGGCTGCTCGCAATAACGAGATGCTCGCTCGCGGGGATGCTCCTAGCCGCAGTAGTGGTGAAGTCCTAGTACTCTCGATGATCGTTAGCGCGTAATTCTTAATAGCATCAGATACGAATACCTGGCGTACTGCTTCGATGCAGCCCAAAACATCGTCGGCTGTAGCGACTGGGACGACATGGTCTACTGGATTTGTTGCGGTGTGGTGATCAAGCATGGCGATTTCTGCTTCACGGGCGGGATATCCCATAGAAATCTTGGCCATAAATCGGTCACGCTGAGCTTCGGGTAATGGATAGGTGCCTTCCATCTCAATGGGGTTCTGAGTTGCGATCACCATAAAAGGTCGCGCCAGTGGGTAGGTGACGCCATCTGCAGAGACCTGACTCTCTTCCATTGACTCCAGCAACGCGGCTTGGGTCTTTGGTGAAGCCCGGTTGATTTCATCGCCGATAACGATGTTGGCAAATATGCCGCCAGGTTTGAACTCGAAAGAGCCGGTGGATTGGTTATATATCGAGACCCCGGTGATATCGCTGGGCAGCATATCGGGGGTGAACTGAATCCGGTGCACTGTTGCCGATGTTGAAGCTGCCAATGATTTTGCGAGTACGGTCTTACCCACACCAGGGACGTCTTCGAGTAGCAGATGTCCCTCGGCTAAGAGCACGGTGAGCACCATATCTATAGCTTCTGGTTTTCCTTCAATGACGCTACTGATTGAGGTTTTGATTCGTCCCATGATTTCAGTCAATTCAGGGATGCTCAACACGGCATTAGGCACGGGGTTCCTCCAGATCATGCCCTGGGCAGGGCTTTCATTTCATCCTCCCAGCGCTTGTCTCTCGAATGGAACCCTTGGATGCAGACCGTTACCACATTCTCAGCTTTCTCTCGGCTTGGTTGGGCTTTGAGTAGGTGGTGGGCTCTAGCGACATGCCGAGAAATGGGGAGAAAATGGAGCGAAATGGAGTAGGGTGGAGCGCAGTGGAGTAAATCGACGCAGCGATGCTTGATTTGACGTGCGAGGGGAGGCGGACGTGTTTCTTGGGACTTACACACCCAAAGTCGATGACAAAGGACGCTTCTTCCTACCTGCAAAGTTCCGTGATCAACTTGATGCGGGACTAGTTATTACGCGCGGGCAAGATCGTTGTTTGGTTATGTACACCGCACCCGAGTTCATGGCCTGGGTGTCCTCAATTACGACCGCGCCAGCGACGGTTAAGAGTGTTCGTGACTACCAGCGCATGATCGCATCCAGCGCTTCTGATGAACGGCCAGATAAACAAGGTCGAATTACAATCCCGCCCATGCTTCGGGCCTATGCCGGGCTGGACAAAGAGATCGTCGTTGTGGGGGCAATCAATCGAGTTGAGCTCTGGGATTCCGTGGCCTGGTCTGAATACTCATCAGCGCAAGAAGATGTATTCGCCGAACTGAATGAAGAGGTGTTCCCAGGCTCGGGAGCATAACGAATAAGGGACACCGTGTGATGCGGTCTCCGCCCGAGAACCTCGCAACTTGGCACACCTTCCCCGGCGCCAAGCAGCACTAAAGAGTAACTAATCTCGGGCGGGAACCGGATTACACGGAGAGAAAGGGGGCACAATGCACGACCAGCATGTACCGGTCATGCTTGATCGCTGTTGTGGCATGCTTGCCCCTGCCCTAAACGCGCCGAACTCAGTCTATGTAGATTGCACAACTGGGCTAGGCGGGCATAGCGCGGCCATTCTAGAGCGGTGCCCGAACGCTCAGGTTATTGGTTTAGATCGTGACGCAGATGCGCTAGCCGTGGCTGGTGAACGATTGGCTCGCTTTGGTGACCGGGTCACATTGGTGCAGGCTGTCTACGATGAGCTTCCAGAGGTTTTAGCTGATCTAGGCTTGGCACAGGTTCATGCCATCTTGGCTGATCTAGGTTTATCTTCACTACAGATTGATCGCCGTGAGCGGGGTTTTGCCTATAGCGTTGATGCGCCGCTAGATATGCGCATGGACGCTCGCTGTGAGCGCACTGCAGCAGAGATAGTCAATAGCTATAGCGAGCGCGATCTAGTGCGCATCATGCGTGAGTACGGTGAAGAGAGATTCGCTGATCGGATAGCTAAGGCAATCGTCGTGGCTCGCACAATAGCTCCGTTGCAACGCTCCAGCGAACTCGTAGAGGTCATCTCCCAAGCCATTCCTGCTGCAGCGCGATTTTCTGGTGGGCATCCCGGCAAGCGAGTGTTCCAAGCTTTGCGGATTGAAGTCAATGATGAATTGACGGCATTAGAGGGCATGGTTCCTGCTGCGCTTGAATCGCTGGCTATTGGTGGCCGATTTGCGGTGCTGGCTTATCACTCACTTGAAGACCGGCTAGTCAAGAAAGCCTTTGCAGAAGGTAGTAAAGACCGTGCACCCCGTGGTTTGCCGATCATTCCAGAAGGGATGGGGCCGCGTTACCGGCTGCTAACCCGTGGCGCTGAGATGCCCACTGAACAAGAAGTCCAGGAGAACTCGCGAGCTGCTTCAGCGAAGTTCCGTGCCGTAGAAAGGATCGCCTCATGAGTGCTTTGGCGAATCCAACGGCCCGAACTGTTGCAGGTGCAAAAAAAACTAAGCAGAAAGCTAAAGCTCCTCTTCATGTAGTTCAGCAAGAACACGAACGAGTTGGCACGATCATGTTTGGCGTCATCATCGTGGTGTTCCTAGGGGTCGCCATGCTCGGCTTGCAACTGATGAATACCAACATTCAGAAGCTGCAATTTGACCTCTCTGCTACTAGCCGTGAAGATCTCGCGTTAGCTGATAAACAGAATGCGCTTGAAGCTGATTTGGCGAAAAAATCATCGACTGTTGAGTTGGCTAAAGCTGCTCAAACGCTCGGAATGATTCCAGCAGCTAATATCGCCTACCTTAATCCTGATGGCACAATCTCTGGTACTCCGAAACCAGCCACTACACAGGATTTCTCCAACTTTAGAACTGCACAACAGCTA
>CAMQXE010000171.1 GCA_947038745.1 uncultured Propionibacteriaceae bacterium
CCCGAAGCTGAGGAGCAAACCTCAAAACGTAGATGAGCATCGGCGCGTAGTTCCTTGACTACGTCAGCAAGGTTCTCCCGCGCCACAAACATGGTGAACTCGCCACGATCTACAAAGACATGTGTCACTTTTAGACCTGGTACTAATTCATGAATCCGGTTGTAGACTTCATCAAACCAGCCCCCAAAAGGAGCTTGGGTTAGACCCGGCATTTCAACAGTGCGATCCATTCCAGAGTATCCAGAAGTATCACCGGTGCCAGAACTCCACATCCCAGAACGCTGAGCCATAACTAGGTTCTGTACGGGGGCTTGAGCAGCAAGATCGTTATGCTGCTCTTGCGAAGCAACCACGCTCTGTTCTGCCACTGCTTTATCGCCCGTGGTGGTCTTTGGGGCGTCACTCATCGCATGAGACCTTTCATCTCATGAGTAGCAGGAGCAACCAGTGCCTGCTTCTCTTCTTCGTCCCATACTTCTTGCGCATGAGCACCTAGCGGCCAGCCCTTAATTGAGTTTGTGGGGAACTTGATCTTCTCCCCATCCATGACTGACTTCTTCCAGTCCATGCCCAACTTCAGCTTAAACATCGCATCAATGAGCATCTCAGGACGCGGCGGGCAACCCGGCAAATAAACGTCAACTGGGACGATGTGATCACAGCCTTGAATAACTGCGTAGTTATTAAACATGCCACCAGAACTGGCACAGGCGCCCATAGAAATAACCCACTTAGGGTTTGGCATCTGGTCATATACGCGACGAACCACTGGAGCCATTTTCTGGCAAACTCGACCAGAAACGATCATTACATCTGCTTGGCGTGGAGAAGCTCGGAAAATCGCCTGCCCCCAACGGTCGGCATCGGATCGGTCGCAACCGTAATCCATCATCTCAATAGCGCAGCACGCTAAACCCATCGTCAGCGGCCATAGCGACCAATGTCGCGTCCAGCCAACAATGGCTTCCATACTGGTCAGCAATATGCCTGGTGGCAAGCTCTCTTCGATACCCATGAATGGATTCCTTCCTCAGTCCCAGTCCAAGCCGCCACGACGCCATACGTAGACGTAGGCGACAAAACAGGTGAGTACAAACAGGATCATTTCAATCAACGCAAAAGCGCCCAGCTCTTTGAACCGCACCGCCCATGGATACATGAACACTGTTTCGATATCGAAAACAATGAACAACATGGCAATTACGTAGTACTTAACCGGGAATCTGCCGCCACCTTCTGGCATAGGAGTGGGCTCAATACCACATTCGTAACGGTCGTACTTCGTGCGGTTGTAACGGCGCGGGCCAATAACAAGGCTCATACCGATAGCAGCCACCACAAAGATCGTGGCAAAGCCGACGAGGAACACAATCGGTAAGTAGTCGATCATGAAACCCTCCCCTCCCGGATAAAAGCGCCGCTCATGCTGACGGCGCTAACTTGATCAAGGTGTTAATAATGTGATCCATAGCGTCACCATCAGTCTCATCAGTGAGATGAGCAAGTAACTTATGGACAAACTTCATGAGATTCTTTCTTGGCAAACCATACTTGGTGCAGATTTTCATCACCCGCGGGTCCCCAATAAGATGGGCAAAAATAATGCCAAGGCGGTAATAGCCGCCCCACTCTGACTTTAATCTGCTGGCATACGAGCCTAATGCCCGTTCTGCTGAACGAGAACCAAAACCACGTGCTCTGGCATCAGCGATAGCTAGTGCTGCCATTTCACCAGCCTCCATGGCGTAAGGGATTCCCTCACCATTAAAGGGATTAACCATGCCACCAGCGTCGCCAACTAGCAGTAGTCCTCGACCGTAATGGGGCTGTCGATTGAAGGCCATCGGCAACGCAGCACTACGAATTTCGCCAACCAGATTATCGTCATTCAAACCCCACTCAGGTGGAGTGTTATTAGCAAGCCAGCGGTGCATCAAATCTTTATAATCAGTCTGCCCAAACCATTTAGAGGTATTCAGCATTCCTAGTCCGACATTGACAGTGCCATCACCTAGCGGGAATAGCCAACCGTAGCCCGGAAGCAAATCTGACTGATGCGGTTTCCCATCCCACATCTCAACCCAAGATTCCATCTCTGGGGAGTTAGTTTTGGGGGAAGTGTAGTAGCCGCGAACCGCCACACCCATGGGACGATCATCACGCTTTTGCACCCCCATTTTCACTGCCAGCCGCGATGAGTTTCCATCAGCAGCAACTACTACTGGTGCCCGAAACTCTCGACCGTCTTTAGACCTCACGCCGATAATGCGATCATCTGAAGACAAAATTGGATCTGTTACGGCACAATCCTCAAATAGCGTCGCACCTAACTTTTGAGCATGTCGAGCCAACATTTCGTCGAGCCGCATTCGTGGGCAGGCTAGCCCGTAGTTAGGCCAATCTTTCAGTTCTGGCCATTCCATAGCAAAAGAAGGAATCGGACCACCATGAACACGTAGGCCCGTGTTATGGATCCAACCAGCCTCTTCTGAGGTATCAATACCCAACTTCGTTAACGCCTTAGTGCCCCGAGGAGTGAGCCCATCACCACAGACTTTGTCTCGCGGGAATACTGCTTTTTCTAGCAGAATAACGTCAACACCCATTCGGGCAAGGTGCGCGGCAGTAGATGAGCCACCCGGGCCGGCTCCTACAACGATGACGTCAGCCTCAAGAGAACTATTGCTAGCGGCGCTAGCGATTCCTTGATCGGGGTTATTCACCATCTGCGGTTCTCTCCTTCTACTGACTCACGCCACGCTTGTGAGCGGCTTCACGAGTCGGATCAATCTTAGTTCGGTCTTGCCTTTAAGGCGAAACTGAACTCTCATCCCCGGTATCTCCCGGGAACTACTTTTTCCGCTGTTTTGCTGCTGCTTCGTTCTGTCGCTGGCTTTGCGCTTGGAGTTCTTCCATATTCGCTCCACCAATCAACGTACAAAAGGCAATCACACCTAGTACTACACCTATCAAGGAAGGCCACCCTAAGACGAGCGGAAAAGTCACCAAAGCAACCATGTCAAAACCCTTAAATAAACTAAAGATCATTGACGGAGGAACTGCACCCATAGTCGTAGCCATAGTAGGAGCCTGATAGTTAGCACTTTTTGCTACCGTCCACCTGACAGCACCAAGTAGTCCTGCAAAAGCTGTACAAAAAGCTGCTGTTATCGCATCGGAAATCTCAATTTTTGGGCTGTTCGCAGCGACTCCAATAAAAGCTGGAATTGCTAGTAGCATCCACAGCACAGCAATAATTGCAGGAACCATAACCGCAGCCATCCGTACCTGCGATGTCGAAAAAGGCATCATTCTAAGTAAGCCCGGGGTTCGCGATAAGACGCGTAGCGATCCCAATAACGGAATTAACAAAAAACATAGTATTGAGCCAGATAAGAAAGGATTCATCCGGGCAAAACCCAATGCTGAGATTGCATACGGAACCACGACCGAAGCCAAAACCAGCAAAACCGGCATTGGAGAACGAAAAAGTCGCTGTACATCGCGCCACGTAATTGCTGCTGGCCCAACACCTCGACCACGAGTGGGAGAGACATGACCTTTAGCAATCATTTCTCGCTCAACAAGAATGTCGCGCATTAGACCAAAATCTAGCGCGAAAGCTGCACCCTGCATGCCCGAAACCAATGATCCGCCCGACTGCAATCGTGCCCGACGAATCAACTTGAGTCTAGAAATCGCAATAACAAAAGCTGTCAAAAGCACTACCGCTGATGCGGCTGCCACCAACCATCCAATCTGGACAGATAGTTCCACATTTACGGTCAGCGAAATCCACTGAGCCGAGATAGCTACCACCAGCGAAAGTACCGCCAAGGTAACCACCATCATGAGCCCTTGTCCAACTCTGACCAATAGAGTACGTTCAGCTCCCTGCTCAGCAGCAGCAAAAGCAACCATCGCGGCAGCCGAACAAGCTGTTGCTAACGCCCAAACCAAAATACTTGTT
>CAMQXE010000172.1 GCA_947038745.1 uncultured Propionibacteriaceae bacterium
GGTCTTTACCCTTGGCAATGAATGGATAGCCGTAAAAGCACGACGTGCTTCGCCATGATTGCTCGGATCAACAAACGATGCAACCTTTTCCCAATCCCCACCAGACCACAGTGCCGAGAACTGCGCCAAAGCACCTTGAAGCCGATCAGTCCCTACCAATTCAGGTTGCACCGCCGACGCTGGACCATGATCGCCACAACCCGTTACCGCAGCAGCGCAGGCCCCAATCCCAATAGTGAGAACCGTTCGTCTGCTTATCATGGTGGACCTCAACTCTTTCAAGAGCGTGTTCTATATCCTCACAATAGAACTATGTAGATCACGCGCGTTATCCCCCCGTCTCCTTACTACCAGCAGCCAGCAGGAACTACTTATACATGGCACTAGCCCCCAAGCTTTACGCTCAGGGGCTAGTCACAGCAATGTCAAAGATTGCCTAGACCAAGACGGCTAGCTCGACCTTCTGGAACTCCTTGACGTCGGTATAGCCCGTTGTTGCCATAGCTCGGGCAAGCGCACCAGCTAGGTTCATCGTGCCATCAGCAACGACGGACGGGCCCAAAAGGATCTCAGCAAAGCTAGCAATCTGCTCGAACTGCACCCGCTCTCCGCGCGGCAAGGACTCATGCCAGGCTTCAGCACCCCAGTGGTAGCCCTGCCCTGGTGCTTCAGTCGCCCGAGCCAAGGGAGAACCGATCATGACAGCGTCAGCACCACACGCAATAGCCTTGGCAATATCACCTGAGCCGCCAACACCACCGTCGGCAATGACGTGAACGTAGCGCCCACCAGACTCATCAAGATAGTCCCGTCGAGCCTCAGCAACATCAGCAATAGCTGACGCCATTGGCACCCGAATCCCCAATACGTCACGGGTCGTATGCGCCGCACCGCCACCAAACCCCACCAAAACGCCAGCGGCACCAGTACGCATCAAATGCAGCGCAGCCTGGTAGGTTGCACAACCACCGACGATCACGGGAACCTCTAGCTCGTAGATGAACTTCTTGAGGTTAAGCGGCTCGACATTGTGATCGACATGCTCTGCCGACACCGTCGTTCCCCGGATGACGAAGAAATCGACACCAGCCTGCTCCACAACGCTGGCGAACTCTGCCGTACGCTGCGGCGAAAGTGAACCTGCTACTGGAACCCCGGCATCGCGGATCTGCTTCATACGTTCTGTAATGAGCTCGGCTTTAATTGGCTCACTATAAATCTCCTGCAATAACCGCGTTGCAGCCCGCGGATCAGACTGCGCGCTTACCTTCTCTAAGAGTGCGGTCGGGTCTTCATAACGAGTCCACACACCTTCAAGGTTCAGCACACCCAAGCCGCCAAGCTGGCCCATGAGGATTGCCGTTTCCGGCGACATTACCGAATCCATCGGCGCGGCCATCATCGGAAAGCCAAACTCCACCGCGTCAATTTTCCAACTGAGATTAACCTCTGCGATACCGCGTGTGCGCCGTGACGGAACGATGGCAACGTCGTCGAGAGCGTAACCGCGCAAACCTCGCTTAGCGCCACCGACCTCAATAAGCCCTGCGGAAAGACGATTAACCGGCATAGTTTGGTGCCTCCTGCATCATGGCAATGTCGTGTGGATGTGACTCCAACAACCCTGCCTGAGTGATTCGAGTAAAACGAGCATTGTCACGCATCTGATCGACAGTTGCGCCACCGAGATAGATCATGGTCTGGCGTAGGCCACCCACCAACTGATAAGCGACCGCAGATAGCGCACCCCGGTAAGGGATCTTTCCCTCGATACCTTCAGGAACGATCTGCTCGTTGCTCGCACCCGCCTGGAAATAACGATCCTTGGAGTAGCTCATCTGCTTGCCACGCGCCGACATAGCTCCCAGCGAACCCATGCCGCGATACATCTTGAACTGCTTACCATTGATGAACGTAAGATCACCAGGCGATTCCTCACAACCAGCCAAAAGCGAACCAAGCATCACCGTATCCGCACCAGCGCACAAGGCCTTGCCGATATCGCCCGAGTAACGCAAACCACCGTCTGCAATTACCGAAACACCAGCAGGACGACACGCGCGAGCCGCGTTATAGACGGCTGTAAGCTGCGGTACGCCAACACCAGCAACGACGCGCGTGGTACAAATCGAGCCAGGGCCAACACCCACCTTGACCGCGTCCGCACCAGCATCAACAAGCATCTTGGCACCGTCATACGTGGCGATATTGCCCGCGATGATATCGACGCCAGCAGCAGCCGAGTCTTGCTTGAGCCGCGCAACCATATCAGCGACCGGCTTGGAATGACCAAATGCCGAATCCACGATGATCGCGTCTACCCCGGCCTCGACCAACGCCATTGCCCGCGCCCAAGAATCCTCAAAAGGACCGATAGCTGCCCCCACACGCAACCGGCCCTGCGGGTCTTTACTGGCATTGGGGTACTTGTCGGACTTCACATAGTCTTTCAACGTAATCAGGCCGGTGAGCTTGCCGGACTTATCCACAAGCGGAAGTTTCTCGATCTTGTGCTTAGCCAGCAGCGCTAACGCCTCAGCCCCAGGAATCCCAGGGTAGCCCGTCACCAGTGGCATCCGCGTCATCACTTCGCCAACCGTCTTCAACGGGTCGGACTCAAATCGCAGATCGCGGTTAGTCACGATACCGACAAGATGCATCGACTCATCGACGACTGGCACACCGCTGATACGGAAATGGGCGCACAGATCATCAACGTCTTGCAGCGTGGCTGTCGGGGAGATCGTAATCGGCTGATCCACCATCCCTGCTTCGGAACGCTTCACTCGATCAACCTGGCTTGCCTGGTCTTCAATCGACAAGTTGCGGTGCAAAATACCGATGCCGCCCTCACGTGCCATCGCGATAGCCATTCGGGCCTCGGTAACAGTATCCATTGGTGCGCTGACAAGCGGCATCTTAAGACGGATTCGACGCGATAGTTGAGTTGCAGTGTCTACCTCAGCCGGAGCTACTTCAGAGTAAGCCGGCTGCAATAGAACGTCATCGTAGGTCAAGCCAAGCTCGGCAAAAAGTTCACCGACACCAGCACCGGTTAGTGGTACATCATGCGACACAGATAGCGCCCTTTCACTCGGGATCTCCACTCTACCGTCGCGCGCGCCTCGCTGCAGCCAGAGCTAGCCGCGAAGAGACGCTAACGACGCCCGAATCTCCAACTCGCCAATCTCAGCTAATCCCCTTTTAACCAGCAACGGATCAGGAACGCCAACGACTGACTCATCTTTATCCGGGTAATCAAATTGGCCTAGGAAGTACCGCATTGCATTAACCCGGGCCCGCTTTTTATCGTTGGACTTAATCGTGATCCACGGGCAATGGTCGGTATCAGTTGCGCGGAACATCTCTTCCTTCGCGTCGGTATAGCCCTCCCACAGATCCAACGATTCCAAGTCCATCGGTGACAGCTTCCACCGCCGCACCGGATCTATCTGACGAATGGCAAACCGCGTACGCTGCTCAGCCGGAGTCACCGAGAACCAGAACTTTGTAATCGAAATACCTGAATCAATCAGCATCTTCTCCAAGACTGGAGTCTGAGCCATGAACAAGTCATAGTTCTCTTGCGACGTAAATTGCATGACCCGCTCGACGCCAGCCCGGTTATACCAGGAGCGGTCAAACAACACGATCTCACCAGCAGTCGGAAAATGACGAATATAGCGCTGAAAATACCACTGGCCGCGCTCCTGAGCAGACGGTTTATTGAGCGCAACGGTACGGGCATAGCGCGGGTTCAAGTGCTCCATGAAGCGCTTAACTGTGCCGCCCTTACCAGCAGCATCTCGACCCTCAAACAAGACGATATGGCGCTTACCCGTGTCGCGAGTCCAGTTCTGTAGCTTAAGCAATTCAACCTGCAACTGGTACTTCTGCTGGTCGTAGTCTTGCCGCGACATTCGCTCTGTGTAGGGGTAATCCTCACGCCACGTCTCAATAGCGATAC
>CAMQXE010000173.1 GCA_947038745.1 uncultured Propionibacteriaceae bacterium
TTTCAGTTTATGTTGACGCCGATGTGAAAGATATTCGCCGCTGGTATATTGAGCGTTTTGAAAGGCTGCGCGCTAGCGCCAAAGCTGATCCGGATACTTACTTTCGTCGCTACGTAGAACTACCTGATGAAGAAGCTGTCGCTATGGCAGAACAAGTATGGGATGCTATCAATGGCCCAAATCTAGAAGCTAATGTTCGCCCTACTCGCAGTAGAGCTACCGCCATTCTTCGCAAAGGACCTGACCACAGCATCACTGGCGTCAGAATCAGAAAAATCTAACACAGCTCTTTTCCACAAAAGCTACAAGAGTAGGAACCATGACTGAGACTGATCGCCGTTTTGCCACAACCCATCTACTATTTTCCGAGCGCCCTAATTTTGATACTGCTCACATTACCGAAGCAATCACTTCGGCTTTCCCTAATGCTGAAGTAAGTATCGAAGACGGTGCGCTACATATCGCCCACTTAGATGTGATGAAAGACTATCCCGATGGGCAGCAAGTACCTCTAGTCACTGTAGGGATTGTCGAACATGGTATTCCGACTATGGAGTTTTCACAGTCTTGGTCTGCCTCTGAGGATCTTCGCCAATCCGCAAACCAATCTCGCTGGGAGTTGCTAGTAGCTGAGCTATTAACAGATGGCCATAGCGCCGCTGATCGCGTCCGTAGTTTTGCTGGCGTCGTAGCTGTTTTAACTAAGCTATTCTCCCCTAATGCTGTGTGGTGCACTCATTCTGGACAATTAGTTGCTCCTGAAGAACTCCTCTCCTTCCCAGCCGGGATTGCTTTCAATCTCCGAATTTTCCAAGTAGCTGACGGCGACGATGGCGCCTTCATTATGGATACGGTGGGTCTTGACGTACTAGGGCTACCTGATCTTCAAATACATACTCGTGATTTATCACCGCAAGAGCTGGCGGGGCAATTAGGAAATATCGCTCTATATTTGTTGAAAGAGGGAGATGTAATCGCTGCTGGCAGCACTATCGATGGCATTCCAGCAGCTCCGGTTTGGGGAGTTTCTAAAACTAAATCTGCAGCAGAACCATACCGGACTGTTTTAAGCTTCGACCCTGGCGCACCCTATAGCCCAACTGATAACGCCTCAATTACTTCTGATTAACTCCACTAGCAACAATGAAAAGGGCTCCCAACAAATCGGGAGCCCTTTTCATAATCCTTTATTACAGCGCAAGTCGATCTGCAACAAGAAGCGCTAGCTTTTCACAGACTTGACGAGCTTTCTCTTCAGTCTCTGCTTCGGCCATAACTCGAACCAACGGTTCGGTACCAGAAGGACGTAGCAACACTCGACCGCTACGACCTAACTCTTTAGCTACCTCTGCTACCGCATGGTTAATATCTGGATCTAGCCCGGCACGAGCCTTATCAACATTTTTCACATTGATCATGACTTGTGGCAACCGCGTCATAACTGCTGCCAGTTCTTTCAAGGTCTTACCGGTTCGCGCCACTCGCGCAGCAATATGTAGCCCAGTTAAAGCGCCATCGCCAGTAGTGGCGAATTCGCTCATAATGACGTGACCAGACTGTTCGCCACCTAAAGCAAAACCATTTGCGTTCATACTTTCTAGAACGTAACGGTCACCAACTTTAGTTTGGTCGATACGAATATCGTGATCACGCATAGCGTTAACAAATCCGAGATTACTCATTACTGTCACTACAACGGTGTCAGAAAGTAGCGTATTCTCTTCTTTCATAGCTAGAGCCAAAACCGCCAGAATCTGATCCCCATCAACGATGGTTCCCTCATGATCGACAGCAAGACAGCGATCAGCATCACCGTCAAAAGCAAAGCCCATATCTGCGCCATGCTCAACCACCGCTTTTTGTAGATCCCCCATATGGGTAGAGCCACAATTTTCGTTGATATTGAGACCATTCGGCTCAGCATGAATCACCACGACGTCAGCGCCTTGCGCCGCAAAAGCCGCTGGTGCAGTCATAGAGGATGCGCCATTAGCGCAGTCAAGAACAACCTTGACGCCTTCTAGCGACCCGTGAGTACCAAGCGAAGATACTAGATGTGCGATGTACTCATCTTTAGCACCGAAGTCGACCTTAACTCGACCTACTTGATCTCCAACTGGGCGCTGCCACTCTTGCCCGATGCGTTCCTCGATGGCATCTTCGATAGCATCATCGAGCTTTACACCACCTTTAGCAAAGAACTTAATTCCGTTGTCTGGCATTGGGTTATGCGATGCTGACAGCATGACACCCAAGTCCGCCTGACGTGAGGCAGTCAGATATGCCAATCCTGGCGTAGGAATATTTCCAACTCGTAGCACATCGACACCAGCGCTCAGCAATCCTGCTACTACTGCCGCTTCTAAAAACTCACCGCTGGCCCGTGGATCTCTGCCAACGCATGCCAAAGGCCGGCGCCCCTTGAAGGCACCGGCCTCGCCCAAAACATGGGCAGCTGCCACTGAAAGATCCAGTGCCAACTCGGCTGTAAGATCCACATTGGCCTTGCCGCGCACCCCATCGGTGCCAAACAGCCTGGCCATGGAAAATCAGCGCTTGCTGTACTGCGGAGCCTTGCGGGCCTTCTTAAGACCAGCCTTCTTACGCTCTTTGATACGGGCATCGCGAGTAAGCATTCCGGCCTTCTTCAAAGCAGGACGGGAAGCTTCGGCATCAACACCGTTAAGAGCGCGAGCAATGGCTAGACGAAGCGCGCCGGCCTGACCAGTGGTACCACCACCGGAAATACGGGCGATAACGTCGTAAGAGCCAGTGACACCAGCGGTCTCAAAAGGCTCGCTTACTAGCTGCTGATGAATCTTGTTAACGAAGTAGTCTTCAAGTGCACGACCATTGATCGTCCATGAGCCGGAGCCAGGAACGATACGGACGCGAGCGATGGCCTCCTTGCGGCGACCAACAGCAGCACCGTTAGCTACAACAGCCGGGCGGCCAGCAGGCTGCGCGGCAGCTGACGATGCAACGCCAGCTTCTGAACGATAAGCGATTTCGCGATCGCCTTCGACGAAAGCGGTCACCTCGTCGACGGTCGACTCATTCTCGACAGTGGTCTCAGACACTCTGTATTCCTCGTATGGTGGCGATCAGCCGTTACTGGGCGATCTGGGTGATCTCGAAGGGAACCGGCTTCTGAGCCGTATGTGGGTGCTCCGGGCCAGCGTAGACCTTGAGCTTCTTCATCAACTGGCGCGCAATACGGTTCTTGGGCATCATGCCCCACACCGCTAGCTCGACTGCTTTACGGGGATCCTTATCAAGGAGTTCACCGTAAGCGGTTGCTTTTAAGCCACCCGGCTGACCGGAGTGACGGTAAGCGATTTTATCGGTTGCCTTTTTGCCGGTAAGCGCAATCTTGCTGGCGTTGATCACCACGACGAAGTCGCCGGTATCGACGTGCGGCGCGAAGGTCGGCTTGTGCTTGCCGCGCAGTAGGGTGGCGCAAGCGACCGCAAGGCGGCCGAGGACGATGTTCTCGGCATCGATCACATGCCAAGTCCTGGTGATCTCGCCAGGCTTCGGGCTGTACGTAGACACGGTCTGGGACCATCTTCCATGAGTTGCTGACAGGTTCAAGTGTCGCACTTAGCGGCTCGAACGCGATAAAAGCGAAGGTGAGCCAGCGCAACAACGATTCAGACTACCCCGGCAAGGCACCGCTGGTCAAAACGCGTTCCAGCAAATCTGCCTTACAACAGTATTTTAGATCGAATGCAACGGGGCAAAACCGGCCGCAAACCCTCTGCGATCAACAATTTTCTTACCAAACGGGAAACAGGAAATCGGAATCATTTTGAGACTCACAATCGCATTCATTAAACCGATTACTGTCATTCCTTGGGCTACCGCTGTTGTGATATGAAGTAAAACTAGCCACCATCCAGCCGTAACAAACCAAATAATGTTGGCAACACCAGAAAGTTTCCCAGC
>CAMQXE010000174.1 GCA_947038745.1 uncultured Propionibacteriaceae bacterium
GACTAGCTTCTCTCGCTTGGTCGTCGTCACATCAAAAGCAGCGAAGTGCAGACGATCTTGAGCAGGAGTAGAAATACCAGCTTGGTGTGGGCCTCGGAAGGCGTAGGTGCGTGCTAGTGGGCTGGGTGGAGCATCTGGGGTTTTCTCGCTTAATAGCTGAGTTGCTCCAACCCCGGCCGCGGCACCGGCAGCGGTGGCGCTGCCAGCAATAGCTAAGACCTGACGACGACTGAGCTCTGCCATTAGAGAACCGCAGCCGTGAGTTTCGAAAGCGGTTCACCTAGAGCGTTCACAGCATCCGAGAAGGCCTTGACCTCATCAGCAGTGAGCTTGTCGTAGCTCTTGAAGCCTTCACCAGCGCGCTGGGCGTCAAGTAGCTTCTGCAGAGCATCGAAGCGGGTAGCGATCTCCTTATCAAGATCAGCATTCTTGCGCTGCAAGATCGGGCGAACACCTTCCCAGGCAACGCGAGCACCGTCGATATTTGCCTGGAAATCATAAAGGTCGGTGTGCGACCAGGCTTCTTCTTCGCCGGTTACCTTGCCAGTAGCAACCTCATCAAGTAGACCCTTGGCGCCGTTGGCGATGGTGTCGAGGGCATAGGTCATATTGCGGGTGCGCTCGTAGAGAGTGGTGGTATCAGCGACGAGCTTGTCTGCGATTTCCTTACGCTGTTCATCGGTTTGCGCTGTGTAGCCAGTAGCTGGAGCCCACAGATCCTTCTCCGCAACATGCCAACCGGTCCACTTTTCACCAGCGGCGAGATCGGCTTCGCGGGCATCCATCGATGGGTCGAGATCACCGAAGCTCTCAGCTACCGTCTCGACGCGCTCCCAGTGCTGGCGGGCAACAGGGTAGAGAGCCTTAGCTTCAGCATCCTTGCGCTCGATGTAGAGCTTGGCGAACTGCTGGGTCTTGGTGAGCAACTGTTCGGTCTGGTCCTTGATGTAAGCGCCGTACATGCGGTCAGCCTCTGCGACCAATGCAGCGTCATCGCCCTTGGGCTTGATATCGGCACCAGATTCAGTGATGGTGAATGGCTTACGAATGCCGTCACCGATCATTCCTGGCTTGCAGGCGGTGAAGTAGTTACCAGCCGGAGCGACAAGTACTAGATCGCGGGTGATGCCTGGGCCGATGTTCTCTACCTCGCCGAGGATGCGGAGGCCATCGGAGGCCAGCAGGTAGAACTCGTTTACCTTGGTGCCATTGTTCTTGACGGTGAAGGTCAAGGTGCCAGAAGGCGCCTTGTCAACAGAGACGTCGCAGGCGGTATCGCTGGCCGTTACGGTCAGCGCGCCAGAGGCTTCCTTGCTGTCCTTGGTTGCGTTATTTGTGCAACCAGCGAAAGTGGTAGTAGCGAGGATCGCAAGACCGATCGCGAGTGGGCGCTTCATAGGGTTTCCTTTATTTTTTAGAGGTGCGGTGAGAGAAGGTGTAAACGAGGAACGCTCCACCAACAATGACGACATAACTAATCCAGGCAACTGCTTCAAGAACAGTGCTGGCGGGTGAGAAGTTGAAAATGCCTTTGAGAAGGGTGCCAATCAACGACGATGGGTCGATGATGTGGCTGACATCGAAAGCAAGATTGTTGAGACCAGGTAAGAAGCGAGCTTCTTGTAGATCGTGGATGCCATAAGCCAGAACTCCTGCAGCTACCAGAATCAAGAACCCAGCTGTCCAGGTGAAAAATGCGCCAAGATTAAGGCGCAGAGTGCCACGATTAATGGCCCAGCCCAAGGCGATAGCGGTAGCAATACCGAGCAGAGCTCCCATAAGTGGTACTGCGGTAGAGGTGCCTGCGGCAGTAGCCGCATGAGTGGCAGCCCAGATGAATAGTGCAGTTTCGAGCCCTTCTCGGCCAACCGCAAGCGCAGCCAGGGTGATGAGCGCCCCCGGGCCAGCGGCATTATCAATACGGTCGTGAAGATTTGCTGAGAGGTTACGTGCAGATTTAGCCATCCAGAACACCATCCAGGTGACAAAACCTACGGCAATGATGGACAGCGATCCACCAATGAGTTCCTGGGCTTCAAAGGTGAGTCCTTTGGGTCCAAAAGTGAGAATCGCGCCAAAGGCTAGGGAAACGCTAACTGCGAGGGCTACTCCGAGCCAGATCCATTTAGAAAGGTTCTGTTTTCCGGTTTTCGCCAGGTATGCAAGAAGGATGACGACGACGAGAGAGGCTTCTAGGCCTTCTCTGAGACCGATGAGGAAATTGCCGAACACATCAGACCTCTCAAGAGCATCGTCATTCATAGAACTTAGGTATGCCTAAGCTAGACGTTCGCTTTCAATAGTGCAAGCTTGAACGTCATTTTTGTAGATCTTCGCCAATATCGAGGCGCTGGGATGTGGTGGTGTGGCTTGAATTAGGAAGCTCACTGGCAAGTGATCAGGAAATACCTACAAAGTGATCATGGAAGTACCTTTGCGCACTGCGTCGCGGTCTTAGACCAAAGGAGACTAGTCGGCGCGTAAGTTATCTTCTAGGCTCAGACCTATGACTACTGCTGACGCATTCTCTCCAGACGGACTGGAATGGCACCAGATTGCTCCTGCATGGATCAAACTCAAGCGGATTCACATGGCTATAGGTTGGGGAGCGTGGGGGCTTCTTGCCGCTAGCCCGTTCTTCGTGGTCTTTTTCTCCCATGTAGCTGCGTCGCAGTGGCTACTCTGGGCTGGAGTTGGAGTACTGCTCGCGACAGCAGTCGTCATCATTACTCGGATGAGTCGCGCACCACGCCTGTGGCGGGCCTGGGGCTATGCCGAATGTGGTGAAGACCTATATATCCGGCATGGCATTTGGTGGCGCTCACTGGTTGTGGTGCCCTATGGACGGATGCAACTGGTTGATGTTTCCTCCGGGCCAATTGAGCGAGCCTTTGGGCTTGCCAGCGTCAAATTGGTGACCGCGGCAGCAGCGACTGATGCCAAAATTGAAGGCCTAACCCAGGCAGATGCTCAGCGCCTGAGAGAACACCTCATTGAGCGTGGCAACGTCGGAACCGCCGGCCTATGAGCAACGTCGTGGCAACCGAAGCGAACTCACAAGATCAGGCAAAAAAGCTAGTGCGACCGCACCCGCTCACAGCAGTGGTGCGCGGTTGGGTAGGGCTGCTGGGCTTGGTCTATGCCATGGCGCGCGATTCTCAAGTCCGTGCGTTCATCGCAGACCCGACGCTGTGGCATGAGGTGCCAATTAAAGGGGTAACCCTAGCTGTGGGCGGCATCATCGCAGTATTCGGTCTGGCGGGGGTATCGCTGTGGTGGTTCACCCGCTATGTTGTTGATTCCGAGGAGCTACGGGTCGAGACAGGTTTTCTGTTCCGTCAGCAAAAGCAGATTGCAATTTCGCGAATTCAGTCCGTTGACGTAGTGCAGTCGATCTTTCCGCGACTCTTAGGTTTGGCTGAGGTCAAGATCGATGTCGGTGCCGATGCGGCAACCCGGTTGCGTTATCTGACCCGTCAAGACGCCTATGGCATGCGTGACTTCTTGATGCACAAGATTCACCAAACCAGCACAATCCCGACGGGGCAGCAGTCCCTCATCGAACATGTACGTGATGTCGGCGTCGACGAACGGGTCTTGATTCAGCTTCCTCCGGCTCGCCTCATCGCTACCGCGCTCCTGCACCCGAGCTACTTCCTGATTCTGCCGGGGCTAGCGCTTGGTCTGGCCCTCATGCCCTTTACCGCTGCCGGTGCGGCACTAGCTTTGCCGTTTGCATTGGGGCTTGCGAGCGTGGCTTGGCGGCATGTGAATGGGCAGTGGAACTACCGTTTGCTGCAGAGCGATCGTGGTATCAAAATCAGCCGAGGGCTGTTAGATCTCACGAGCCAGTCGGTACCCGTACACCGGATTCAAGGCCTCAAAATTAGCCAGCCTCTTAC
>CAMQXE010000175.1 GCA_947038745.1 uncultured Propionibacteriaceae bacterium
TACTGGCCGACGTTGGGGGAGGAGAAGTCATTGTCGTCGGCACTGGAGGTGGCGGCGGAGTCGGTGGTACGCGTTGGAACAAGATAATCGCTGTCAAGACTGCAACAGCTGCAATGGCGATCATCAGTAGCCATGACACCGCAAGAGTTACCCACCCGGCACGGTCGTGACGACCGGGCCATGCCATAGGCCATAGACGCCAGCGTCCGGGGTTTGTTTTCTCAATCCAGGGAAGTCGATAACTCGGGCCGGCAGGCGAGCCTAGCTGCGGCAAAGTTGAGAGATCAACGCGTTCTAAGAGCCGGCGTCCTTCGGAAACTCCAGCGGCAGAGCCATCATTGCGTAGAGCTACCCAAGGAGCTAACGGAAGATCATGCGGTTCCGTGGGGTCGTCATCTTCATGGCGGTATTTTTTACCAAGGCGACCGTCATCTTGGCCGTCGCCACCACGCGCTACAACAGTATCGATATCAAGTTCATTGACGGCTCCGCTGAAACGGTCACGCGCTGCACGGTCGTCGGCTGCGCCCTCAGCCAATAAAACCAACAAGACCGCGATATTGCTCTCATCATGTGCGGTATAGATCACGCCAGCTGGGGTTGCGTCAGCGCGGGCATCAAGCCAAAAATCACCGATTTTAGGGGGATCTTCGTGCAACAAGGGTTGGTAACTAGCGAGCTTAATCTGGTCTGCTGCGTTAGCTTCCCCGGCAAAATTCTGCGTCACGCTTACCTTCCCCATCGTTATCGTCAAGATCCATTCTGCCAGTAGCGAGGGTAATACCAGCGAAGAAATGACATCATATGGCGGTTATTACCCCTAGGAACGCCCTTTTCCCCAGCTAGACTGGAGGACGGAAGACGCCTAAGGGCGTGTCGACGATGTGGGAGTGTGCGTGAGCAATCAGCAAATTGGCCAGCCCTCAACGGGAGTATCTGCCATCGCAAGTGGAGCAGGTCTAGGTGGTGCGGTGCCATCGGGCATGAGCGTCGCTGAAGCCGCAGCAATGATCAGTGAGGCTACTGACCAAGTACAGCGTGTGATCGTTGGACAAGAGCATATGGTGGAGCAACTCATGGTTGGTCTGCTGGCGAAAGGTCACATCCTGCTCGAAGGTGTTCCTGGCGTTGCTAAGACAGTTGCAGCACGAACCCTTGCCACAGTTGTGGGTGGAGAGTTTTCCCGGATTCAGTTCACCCCTGACTTGGTGCCCTCCGACATCGTAGGTACGCGTATCTACAAGGCAAGTCAAGAGGGGTTTGATATTGAGCTCGGCCCAGTATTTGTGAACTTCCTCCTTGCCGACGAAATTAACCGCGCCCCAGCTAAGGTGCAGTCGGCCATGCTCGAGATTATGGCTGAAAAGCAGGTCTCAATCGGTGGTAAGACATTCCCAGCGAAGAAGCCTTTTATCGTGATCGCGACACAAAACCCGGTCGAATCTGAGGGTGTTTATCCGCTACCTGAAGCTCAGCGGGACCGCTTCTTGCTCAAAATTGATGTTCCGTATCCACGCGGCAATGAAGAATTCGAGATTCTTCGACGAATGTCGATTACACCTCCAGAGCCGAAGCAGATCCTTGCTCCTGAAACGCTTCTGGAACTTCAAGATATGGCATCACAGGTATTCGTCCATAACCTCGTAGCTGAGTACATCGTGCGATTAGTTCTGGCGACACGAAACCCTGCCGACTTCGGAATGCCCGATCTGGCTAATGTCATTCAGATTGGTAACTCTCCGCGAGCCACCCTGGGCTTGGTAGCGGCATCACGAGCCTTAGCCTTGATTCACGGCCGTGACTATGTTCTACCTACTGATGTCCAGGCAGTAGCCCAAGACGTTATGGCTCACCGATTAGTGCTTGGCTTTGACGCTGTTGCAGATAATGTCGATCCCCGTCAGGTCATTGAGCGAATCATTGCGATGGTGCCAGCGCCAACTCCGGTGTGGAATGGGCAACAGCAGCCGAGCATGCCATCGCAGCCGCAGCAGGCACAACAGATACAGCAGCAATACCCACCGCAGACACAACAGCCGCAACAACCCCAGCCGTATCCTCAGCAGGCGCAGCAGCCGTACCCCCCGCAAAGCCGCTAGGTCTGAACCTGAGTATGTCGCAGCTGCCAACCTTTGAGGCGCCGAAGTCCCCGGAACTAGGGGCTGCGGCGTCGATCGTGAGCGCTCCGAAAACCGCAACTATTCCGCTGCATAAGCTTGCTCCTGAAGCTGCCCTTCGGCGGTTAGAGCTGACAGTAGTACGTCGCCTTGAAGGTTTCCTCCAAGGCGACCATGCAGGCCTTGTTCCAGGCCCTGGCAGTGACACTCATGATGCGCGTATTTATCAGCCAGGACAAGACGATGTTCGTAAAATGGACTGGCCAGTTACTGCTCGTACCACGGTTCCACACGTACGTGACACGATTGCTGATCGGGAATTGGAAGTGTGGGGGCTCTTGGATTGCACCCCTTCTATGAACTGGGGCACCGAAGGCGTTACCAAACGTGATCTAGGCATAGCTGCCATCGCTACTGTGGGTTTTCTTTCGCAAAAACAAGGAGACCGCTTTGGCGGCATGCTCATGTCTCCTGAGCAGATTCGACGGCTTCCTGCGCGTTCAGGGCGTACTGCGCTTTATGGATTATTGCGCTCGATGCTGACCGAACCAATCGTTTCTGATAACACAACAGGCCCATATGAACTAGCTGATGGGATCGATCAGCTCAATCGAATGCAGCGGCGTCGTGGCATGAGAGTCATCGTGTCGGATTTCCTTACCCCAGGCGATGTTGAGCTTGATCCGTCAGCTCCGCCGGAGTGGGAGCGCCCATTGCGACGTTTGGGCGTGCGTAACCAGGTGCTGTGTATTGAGGTTGTTGATAAGCGAGAGCTAGAGTTCCCTGACATTGGTGAGATCTTGATCCGCGATCCGGAAACTGATTTCGAGCGCTACGTGAATACTTCTGATCCGCAGGCTCGCCAGCGTCTAGATCAGGCATCGGCAGCTCAGCGAGCGCGAATCCGTGCAGCAATGACTCGAGCGCGCGTGGGGCATCTTCAGCTAAGAACAGATCGAGATTGGGTTACCGATATTGCACGTTTTGTGTTGGCCTATAAGCGCACTGCGGCAATGATTCATCAGCCACCTCAGGGGGTGTCTAAATGATCGATTTACTCGGTTCGTTGGGTTGGCTTCTGCCTCGACGATTCCGCTACCCGATGCGGGCTCTATGTTTGCTCCTTATCCCAGCAGGAGTAGCTTTTTATATCTTTGCTTCCAAACAACGGTCAAAGCGTTCTATCCGCTATGCCAATACCTCGGTGCTTGCCAAGGTGATGAGAACGCAAAAGAAGTGGTTGCGCCACCTTGCTGTTGTACTGAGCTTGCTCACGCTCTTGACATTGACGATTGCCTTCATGATTCCGCTTGGCAAAGATTACGTTCCGCGAGAGCGAGCGACGGTTGTCATTGTTGTTGATACGAGCTTGTCGATGTCATCAGCGGACGTAGTACCAAGTCGTCTGGAATCGGCGAAAGATACTGCATTGGCTCTCGTGCAATTTATGCCCATAAGCTACAACGTGGCTGTTGTCTCTTTAGCTGGCAATAGTTCTCTACTAGTTCCGCCAACTACGGATCGAGATGCGGTTCGCGCAGCAATTAAAAAGCTTCAGCCCAAAGAATCTACAGCAACAGGAGATTCGCTTAGGTTGGCGCTAGATGCTGTATCTCTCGCTCCGCAAGGTGGCATGGAGTCACCTGCTCCTGCATCGATTGTGCTGCTCTCTGATGGAGGCGAGCAAGGACAAGAACCAGGCGAAGATGCAATGCTTGTCGCCAAGGAAGCATACAAGCAGTCCATCCCG
>CAMQXE010000176.1 GCA_947038745.1 uncultured Propionibacteriaceae bacterium
CGCCTTCTTGAGGAATGTGCTCAGCACCGCGCCACTCATGCTTTGTTGCTGCACCGATGATTGCCATCACTAGACCGGCAAACCTTCGATAGGTAGGCTCCACTTTTTCCACCGCACCCTGAGCGGGGACTATCTCTTGCTGATTGTTCACTCGTTCTCCCCCACTTGGCTCTCCGCACCAAGAGTAGCGAAAACAACGGCGTCCACCCAGAACTCAGTCCAGGTAGACGCCGTTTTTACGTTATTGGTTACTTAGCTGCCTTCTTCGCTGGCGCCTTCTTTGCCGGGGCTTCCTTCTTCGCCGGCGCCTTCTTTGCAGAGGCTTCCTTCTTTGCAGGAGCTGCCTTCTTTGCTGGCTCCTTCTTAACCGGAGCTGCTACTGCGGCCTTAAACTCAGATCCGGCACGGAACCTCGGCACATCAACAGCAGGAGCTTCTTTGCGCTCACCAGTTCGTGGGTTACGCACCATCCGAGCTGCACGATGGGCCTTCTCGAAGATACCGAACCCGGTGATCGATACCTTCTCGCCTTTGGCCGTTTGCTCAGTCACAGTTTCGATGACTGCAGCCAGCGCACGAGCAGCCTCAGCTTTATTGCCGTCGAAGCGGACGGCGAGTGCTTCAATAAGTTCAGCCTTGTTCATGCTGTCCTTCCAGTTCACTCCGAAGGCCATCTAGCCTTGGGCGCTCCACCTGGTGTGGTCCGCTACCTCTACGGTAGACACATTTTGCTTCTTTTTGCTGGATTTTCTTGCGATTCGTTCCACAAGATAAGAGATCTGACCAGAATTACCTCATCTCAGCACCAGCAAAAAATCATTGCTATGGCCCACGTTTCGTAGTTCCTTTCCACTCTCATGTTGCCCACCACATGTCGAGACGGGATAATCGAAATATGGAAGATGTCTCTGGCGTTGGTGTTCTTGATAAGGCAGCACTCGTTTTGACGACCCTGGAAGCTGGGCCGATGACATTAGCTGCATTGGTTTCGGCAACTGGTCTTGCTCGTCCGACCGCCCACCGGTTGGCTGTCGCCCTTGAGCACCATCGTTTCGTCACCCGCGATCATTTGGGTCGTTTTATCTTAGGACCCCGACTTGCCGAGCTTGCTTCTGCCGCTGGCGAAGATCGCCTCGTCGCAGCCGCTTCCCCCGTCTTAGCCCGGTTACGCGACATTACGGGAGAATCGGCCCACGTATTTCGTCGCCAAGGCGAATCACGTGTCTGCGTTGCTTCTGCTGAACGGCTCACTGGACTTCGTGACAGTATTCCGGTTGGTTCTCCTTTCCCGCTCACGACCGGCTCGCCCAGCTACATCTTGCTGGCATGGGAAGAACCCGACGTCATTGCCGCCTTTTCCGGGCCGGGCATGACGCGATCGATCTTGGCTCAAGTCCGCAAAGCAGGTTTTGCTCAATCAGTTGGCGATCGTGAAGCTGGTCTGGCATCTGTTGCTGCCCCGGTACGGGCGCCTAACGGCAAAGTAATAGCAGCAGTAAGCGTTTCTGGCCCGGTTGAACGCCTCACCAAACAACCAGCACGAGCTCATGCCCCAGCAGTCGTTGCTGCAGCCAATCTGCTGACAGAGAGACTCCGCCGAAGCTGAGTTGCACAAGCGAATCGTCGATTACTGAAAAATGGATTTCAGTAATCGACGATTTTGTTTGAAGTAAACAAATGATCTCCGGCATAAATGCCGGAGATCATTTTACTGTGTAGCCCCGAGCGGATTCGAACCGCCGTTACAGCCTTGAGAGGGCCGCGTGCTAGGCCACTACACTACGGGGCCATTAACTTAATTTTGGAGGGTGCTCCGCAGGGGTACTAGGACTCGAACCTAGACAAACAGAACCAGAAACTGTCGGGCTGCCAATTACCCCATACCCCTTCGCTACTGTTATCCAGCAGCGAGGTAAAACTCTACCGAGCCTTTTGCCTTAGGTCAAATCGATTACGAGTCCACTCCATATTTGGGGCTTCTACTAGGCAATTCATAGAATCGAGCAACCCCCCAAGCAATAAGCGCTGCTGCTAGATAGACAACGATGTCTCGAGCACATGCTGACCAGCTCAGTGACGTCGTGGCCCGCGCTTGTGACACTGAAGTGAAGAAGAGCGCCCAGATAAACGCCACAACGTTATTGGCGACATGGAGCGCAATCGCAGCTTCCAACCCCCCAGTGATCACAACCAAGACACCTGCAAGTACACCGAAGACAAACCGATCGAGAAATAGGGCCGGGTTCTGTACCCCATGGGCTGCGGCAAAAGCCGCAGCCGAGATCGCCACAGGAAGCCACCATTTCTGTGTAAAAGCACCAATAACTTGCAGCAGCAGGCCCCGGAATAGAAACTCCTCTGCAGCGGCCTGCAGCGGGCTGGTAATGACGATGATGGCAAGGAACCAACCCCATGATTGCCCTGGCGCGGTTTTTTGCATGTCCTGGGTCACGATATTTGCTCCCACCATGATGGCGATAGCCAAAGCTGACACGATGAGTAAGAACCGCCAACGCATCCCGGGCTGAACCGAGCACACCCACTTAGGACGCAGCCCTCCAACCCAGCGAAGCACCACTAAAACGATGATGATGAGAACCGCAAGACCCAAATGCGCTGCGAACATTCCAGATGGGCGCGTAAAAGCCGCTACATCCGCTGAGTACTGCCGAAGCGTCCCCTGCTTCCCACCGCAGAACCAAGCAAGTGCCATCGCTGCCTGAGCGATAAGTGGGGTGAAGATCGCAAAGCCAAGAAAACCTCCTACCGCAACGACTAGCGCCCGCAGCCACCCCATCTGCCCCGTGTTAAGTAGCTGGTCATAGCGACTCTCGCTAGGCTCTCGCGGCGTCATCACGAGTAGGTCATCAGAAAGATATGGTTGCCGTATCACGCGGTTGGTTTCACCACCGTATTACTCAAAGTTCCGATCTCAGAGATTGTCACCTGTACTTCGTCGCCATCACTCATCGGCCCAACACCAGCAGGTGTGCCCGTCAAAATGACATCACCAGGAAGTAACGTCATAAAGGATGAGACGTAGCACACCAGATCAGAAATAGACCGCACCATGAGTTCAGCATTGGCGTTCTGCACCACTTTGCCGTTGAGCTCAGTGGTCAGTTGGAGCTTGCCTGCTTCTTCCACCGAAAGATGTGTCACCAGCCAAGGCCCTAGCGGGCAGAAAGTATCGAAGCCCTTAGCCCTGGTCCATTGCCCATCACTTTGCTGTAAATCACGAGCCGAGACATCATTGGCACAGGTATAACCAAAGATCACCTCTTGCACCCGCTCAGCGGGAACGTCGCGACAAACCCGACCGATGACGATGGCAAGCTCACCTTCATAATGAAGATCTTGGGTGACGCTAGGGTAAATAATTGCGTCATTCGGTCCAATGACTGAAGTATTTGGCTTAAGAAATACCAGCGGCTCTTCAGGAATGGTGTTTCCCAATTCCTTGGCATGTTCGACGTAGTTGCGACCTATCCCAATGACTTTAGAGCGTGGGATCACTGGGCTGAGCAGCTTCACTTCATCAAGATTATGACGAGCCCCGGTGTACTGAACCCGGCCAGCAAGCGGATCTCCCGTAATCTCTGCAATAGTCTCTGGATGGTCTCCACCATCAAAAGTTAATTCAACAATGCCAAATCGAGGCTGTTCATCTACCGTGTACCGAGCAATACGCATGAGCCAAGCCTAGCCACAGAATTAGGGATAATGGCGCTACGGCTCATTTCATTGTCCTTAGTGATACAGATAGCACGATCAGATAGGGCCAACCATCGCCTTCAATCTGCTTCCGTAAGCCTGGAAGTTTCAC
>CAMQXE010000177.1 GCA_947038745.1 uncultured Propionibacteriaceae bacterium
CTCGCCGGCGACGTTACCCTGCCTACTGGCGCCACGCTTGCTGGCGATGCCGAGGCGCTTGTTGTCGGAATTGTTGCTCCGGCTGAGCAGAACCTTGAGGTTCCGGTAAACGATGGCACCCCGGCTGCATCGGCTGAGGCGGCCGAGTAATCGGTTTCTCTTAAAGAACGCCAACATGGCTACTTGGCTTGTGGTCGGGCTCGGAAATCCGGGCCCGACCTACGCTTTTACCCGGCACAACGTCGGACATTTCGTGGTCGATCAGATCGCAGTAGAGGCACGTGGAACGTTCTGCGCCCAGCGCCTCCACAAGGCCGATGTGTGTGAGACTCGCATCACCCGCTCTGGTTCTTGGGGCGGTATCGGTGAGGCTGATCGTGTAGTCCTCATGAAGTCTCGCGGTTTTATGAACGAATCAGGCGGACCAGTATCAGCAGTGGCTCGCCATCACAAAGTCGATCCAGCCCACATCATCGTCGTCCACGATGAACTTGATATTGATTTCGGGCGAATTCGGACCAAACTCGGCGGTGGTGATAACGGGCACAACGGATTGAAGTCCATTCGAGCATCGCTCTCTACGGGGGATTTCTATCGGGTGCGCTATGGCATTGGCCGACCTCCTGGCCGAATGGATACCGCAGATTACGTCTTAGCCAAGATCCCAGCAGCGCTCCGTGAGGAATACGGAGTCCAAACCGGACGAGTGGCCGACGCAGTAGCTTCACTCATTCTTGATGGGCTCGACGCTACCCAACAGAAGTTCAACTCCTAGTTCTCGTGCCCAAGATCGGCTAGAGCGCATAGCGCGCATTGGAGTTGCCAACATCGGTAGAGTAGAGCGGTGCAGATCCCGGGATTAATAGAATGCGTCGCGCAAGACCCCACCTTGAGCCAGGCACTTGCCGACGTACGCGTAGGGGCTGCAAACGCTATTGATCTGACCAGCCCACCCGCATTGCGCCCCTTTGTCGTCGCGGCTGCTGCGGCTACCCGGCCGGTACTGCTAGTTACCTCGACCTACCGCGAAGCAGAGCAAGCAACCTCGACCCTGAAATCGCTACTAGGGCAGACAGAAGTCTGCTATTACCCGAGCTGGGAAACCCTGCCGCACGAACGTTTATCACCGCGATCAGACACCGTCGGAAAACGGTTAGCAGTCCTGCGGCGCCTTGCCGGTAACGACAGCCTTCCGGCTCCCAAAGTTGTGGTAGCGCCAGTACGTTCCTTGCTACAACCACAAGTCAAAGGGCTATCTGACCTAGCTCCAGTAGCGCTTGCGGTAGGCCGGGATTACCACATGAGCCAGCTCGCAGCGGATCTAGTCAATGCTGCCTATACGCGTGTAGATCTCGTGGAACGTCGCGGCGAGTTCGCAGTGCGTGGGGGCATCGTCGATATTTTCCCACCCACTCTCGAACACCCAGTACGTGTAGATTTCTTTGGCGATGAGATCGAGGAAATTCGTAGTTTCACTGTCGCAGACCAGCGTTCCACCCCCGACACCTACGAGCAGATCACAGCTACCCCTTGCCGAGAACTACTCATCACTGATGCAGTGCGAGAGCGTGCGGGGCAGTTACTTCCGCACCACCCAGAACTGGCTGAACTACTGGAGAAGATCATCGACGGGCATGCCGCTGACGGCATGGAAGCCCTAGCGCCAGCATTGGTTGATGGCATGGAACTCTTTATCGACACGCTCCCTCAACAAACACTGGTGCTCGTTGCTGATCCAGAATTAGTCCGATCTCGTGCTATTGATCTAGTGAAAACAAGCGAAGAGTTCCTTGGGGCAGCCTGGGCCGCTGCCGCTGTGGGTGGAGTAGCCCCGATTGACCTGGGAGCTTCGTCCTACCAGCCGCTAGCAGAAGTCCGGCAGCACGCCTTAACCCGAGGAATGGCATGGTGGTCACTATCGCCATTCGCTGTCGATGAAGGCGAACAAGAGCGCGACTTACTCTATGCAGATGACGGATCAATCATTGATTTATCGAAGATGGCGACTGGCGGCATCGACTCACGCAGCATCGATGCCCAGCCTGCACCACAATGGCATGGTGATGTCGAAGCAGCCGTAGCTCAGCTCAAACAGTCGCTTACAGATGGCTGGCGAGTAGTCTTAGCGGCTGATTCACGCGGGCGGGCCAAACGCATGGTCGAGGTGCTCAGCGATGCAGATATTGCTGTGCGTCTGGACGAAAATCTCACGCAAGAACCAGTCAAAAACGTGGTCACCGTTATTGTCGCTGAACTCGAACGCGGCTTCTGGCTGCATCAAGGCGATCTTGCGCTCTTTACTACGGCTGATATTTCTGGTGCTCAGGTAGCTGATAAAGCCCAGCGCAAGATGCCGACGCGCCGCCGAAATCAGATTGATCCCTTGGAACTGGCTCCTGGCGACCCAATTGTCCATGAGCAGCATGGCGTTGGCCGCTACGTCATGATGGCCCAGCGCACAGTAAGCGGCGCGACAAGGGACTATCTCGTCATTGAGTATGCGCCTAGCAAACGCGGGCAGCCAGGAGACCGGCTCTATGTGCCGATGGATCAGCTCAATCTGGTCACCCGCTACGTCGGTGGGGAAGCGCCCTCGCTCGATAAACTTGGCGGCGCAGACTGGGCTAAGCGTAAATCGCGGGCTAAAAAAGCGGTAAAGCAGATCGCTGCCGAATTGATCAAACTTTATGCTGCCCGGCAGGCCTCAAAAGGGCACGCATTTAGCCCAGATACGCCCTGGCAGCGCGAACTTGAAGATGCGTTCGCTTACGTCGAGACCCCAGATCAGTTGGCTGCCGTTGAGGAAGTCAAACACGACATGGAACTCGAAGTGCCGATGGACCGACTGGTCTGCGGTGACGTCGGCTATGGCAAGACCGAGATTGCGGTGCGGGCTGCGTTTAAAGCAGTCCAAGATGGCAAGCAGGTCGCCATTTTGGTGCCCACGACGCTGCTCGTTACCCAGCACTACAACACCTTCGCCGGGCGCTATTCCGGGTTCCCGGTGAGCGTGGCACAACTGTCGCGGTTCCAGACTGACGCTGAGGCCAAGAAGGTCAAAGAAGGTATCAAGAATGGGACCGTCGATGTCGTGATCGGCACGCACCGGCTCTTTGGCAGCGACATTGAGTTCAAAGATCTGGGGCTAGTCATCATCGATGAGGAGCAGCGGTTCGGCGTCGAACATAAGGAAGCACTCAAAAAGCTCCGGCTCAATGTCGATGTGCTGTCGATGTCGGCAACGCCGATTCCGCGAACCTTGGAAATGGCGATTACAGGCATCCGGGAGATGAGCGTAATCGCGACTCCGCCTGAAGAACGTCACCCAGTTCTGACCTTTGCTGGAGCCTACGACGAAGGTCAGGTGAGCGCCGCAATTCGTCGAGAGCTTGCCCGCGAAGGACAGGTGTTCTACATCCATAACCGGGTGCAATCAATCGAGAAAACGGCAAAGCGTATCCGCGAACTCGTGCCAGAAGCTCGGGTGGCGACGGCACATGGGCAAATGTCGGAACACCAGCTCGAACAGGTCATGCTCGATTTCTGGGAACGTCGCGCAGATGTCTTGGTCTGCACCACGATCGTCGAATCAGGTATTGATGTTTCTACCGCTAACACTTTGCTGATTGAACGCGCCGACATTATGGGTTTGGCGCAGTTGCACCAGCTTCGTGGACGAGTAGGGCGCTCGCGGGAACGGGCCTACGCGTACTTCCTGTACCCACCGGAGAAGGCACTCACCGAGACTGCCCATGACCGGCTTTCGACGATGGCAGCCCACACCGATTTAGGCGCAGGTATGGCAATTGCGATGGGGG
>CAMQXE010000178.1 GCA_947038745.1 uncultured Propionibacteriaceae bacterium
TGACTAATACGCCACTAAGGTCGCCACCGCGCTTATACGTGATGACAAGTAGCGCTGCCATGAGCCCGAAAACTGCTCCTGATGCACCGAGGGTCCAGCCTGAGGAAAGCCAGGCCACCAAGAGCGCCCCGGTGATGGCTGAACCAAGATATACCGCAAGGAAGCGTGCTCGTCCCAAGACGGATTCCACAATCGGTCCAAGCTGGTAGAGAGCGAGCATATTGAAGCCAATATGCCAGATCTCGACGTGGGTGAAAGCTGCTGTGAGGACCTGCCAGGGGGCACCATTGTGGACGCCAGGGAACCACTGCCCGCCAACGCTTTGGCACATTGATCCGCTGCGGGGCCAGTAGCGGATCATGTCGGTGCAGATCCCGTTATTGCTTTGGGCCAGGTGGTAAATCCACGGACTGTTTTTCCAGCCCGTCATGATGATGAGCAACCACACGGCGACATTGATCCCGATCAGTATCACTGACGTTAGCTGCGAATTTTTCGTCAGGGAACCGCCATATGGCGAGGTGGCCTGACGAGTTGTGCGCCGTCCTTCAGCTACGCAGTCCGGGCACTGGAAACCTACGGGCGCAGATGACATACACGTGGTGCAGATCTGGGGAGCGCAGGGCTGGCAGGAGACGACGGCCTCCGTCGAGGAATGGCGGTAGCACCGAGCTGGGGTATAGCTGGGGGCTGCCGGGAACGGAGAAGTCATAGCCCAAGTTTAGGCGGCAAAGTCTTGACTTCGAGCATGACGCCTGTCAGTATCTATACATACTCAGTATGTGCATACCCGGTATGGAGGATTAATGTCGATTAAGTACTCACTTTTGGCACTGCTAACTCAACAGGCCTCCTACGGCTACGAACTCAAAGCTGCATTCGAAGCCCAAACCGGGGGTATATGGCCGATCAATATTGGCCAGATCTACACCACTTTGGACCGCTTGGAGCGCGATGGCCTCATCGATAAGCAGGAGGCCGATGAGCAAGGCCGCCAGCACTACGTCATTACTGATGCTGGGCGAAGCGACGTCGCGGACTGGTTTGCCAATCCCCTAGAGCTACAAGCTCCACCGCGAAATGAACTCGCAATCAAACTTTCCCTGGCTATGCACTCGTCAGGGGTTGATGTCGAAACGTTAATCCAACGCCAGCGAACTGCAACCATGCATGCCCTGCAAACGCTGAACCAGGCGAAGCGAAGCACAGTGGCTGAGGAGCTGTCATGGCTGCTTCTGGTAGAACAACGCATCCTCAACGCCGAAGCTGAGCTACGGTGGCTTGATTTTTGCGAGCGAACATTGGCAGCGCAACCAGCCACCCAGAAAACCATTCCGGCACAGATCCCGCAATATGAGGTTGCCCGATGAGTGTGATCTTGTCTTTGGCCTCGGTTAGTCGCACTTTCGGAGTAGGAAATAACGCTATCGCTGCCGTGCGCAACGTGACTCTAGACGTTAATGGTGGTGAACTTATCGCCATCATGGGAGCCTCCGGCTCGGGCAAATCAACGCTCCTTTCTATCGCCGGTGGCCTAGATGATGGCTGCTCAGGTGAGGTCAAAGTTGAGGGGATACTGCTGTCTAGCCTTGGCAAAGAAGGGTTATCTCGGCTTCGTCGACGCAGCATTGGCTATGTCTTTCAGGATTACAATCTCGTTCCTACGCTAAGCGTGGGAGAGAACGTCGCATTGCCATTGGAGCTAGATCGGGTTCCAGCCCGCCAGTCCCAGGCCGCAGCCCGCCAAGCCTTGGCGCGGGTAGGGATTGAAGAATTAGCAGACCGCCAACTCGATCAGATCTCTGGCGGGCAGCGGCAGAGAGTTGCGATTGCCCGTGCAGTGGTGGGGGAACGTCGATTAGTGCTGGCCGACGAACCTACCGGAGCACTGGATTCTGCTACCGGTGATGAGATCATGGCGCTACTGCGCAGCCTCGCTAACGAGGGACTAGCTGTCGTTGTCGTGACACATGAGGCGCGCCATGCTGGTTGGGCCGACCATGTTGTTTTCCTTAAAGACGGACGTATCGTGGATTCGACCCAGACCCAACAGCACCTTGATCGAATCGTGAAGCAGTGACATGGGCGCAGCAAAACGTGGTACGAAGCGATTGTCTGGTAGCTGGAGTAAGAACGTTTCGCTAGCTACTCGCATGGCATGGCGGACGAGCCATCGCCAGCGTGGGCAGAGCGCACTCATCATATTCCTGGTCTTTCTCCCCGTATTTTGCCTGTCGGCATTTATGGCCTTCACCGATTCCGGTATGCCAAGCGATGCTGAGCGGTTCGGCCCAGAACTTGGCTCAGCTCAAGCTGTGATCTATCCCATGCAGCGAATAACGATGCCGAGTAGTGGGGGCTATCAGCTTCCTGCGGGGCAGGCATGCACGCAATACGTATTGAGCCCTCATGTCTGCATCGATGGGCCTGGGCGAGCCCTCGCTGCTGGAGGGGAACGCCCAGATCTAAGTGCTTGGCAGGTGGTTTCTGAACAGCCCGGCCTCGTCTCTGTTGAGTGGACGACGGCGCGTGGCGGTAAGCAGATCCAAGCGGTAGCGGTTGTCGCCGATGCGGGTAATCCAGTTTTTGCTGGACGCTTTAAGCTACGCAAAGGGCAGTGGCCTCAACCTAACCAAGTGCTGCTAACCCAGGATGTTGCCTCCACGCTAGGGGTTACCCCCGGTAGCGCGGTGACGGTGGCAAATCGCCAACTTACGGTGTCAGGAATCGTCGAAGTTCCGTATCGTACAAAGGCAGAAATTATCATCCCCACTACCGCACTAGTAGCGAGTGAGGTGGAGAATCAGCCGGAGGAACAACGCTTATATCTCAGCGGCGAGCGCACTGTGACGTGGACCGATCTGATGAGTTTCAATGACCGAGGCTGGGCCGGGCTTTCAGCAGAAGTACTCCGCCATCTGCCAGCCGCACCGCTGGAACCACATGCCAACAACTATCCACAGTTACCTGGCTTTTACGGTAGATATGAACCCATTGCTCTGGTCTGGCTTATGGGAATTGGCGTACTGGGCATGATCGTCTCGCTGACGGTAGCAAGGACAGCCTTTGTCGTAGGAGCTGAGCGGCAGCAGCGGCAGCTAGCGCTCTTGGCGGCAACGGGTGCAGCAGGTACGACGTTGCGTACTATTGCGCGTCGTCAGGCGGTAGTACTTGGTGGAATTGGCGCAGTGCTAGGCGGGGTACTTGGGCCGGTATGTGGATGGTGGATTGGGCAGCGTCTCAGCGGAGATGATTACCACAGCTTTGGGTTCCATCCGGCGGTTCCTTTTGCTCTTGTGGCGGCACTTGGTGCATGGGCAGCAGCAATTATTTCTGCCCGAGGAGCTGGACGTCGGGTCTTGGCAACTAGCCCACTTGCGGCCTTGCGGACCTCAGTTATCGTGCCCCCTAAGCCACGGTGGACACGCTCATTAACTGTCACTATGGCAGTCCTGACGTTGCTTATATTGGCAGGCTATGGAAGCAAGCATCTGCTAGCGCTAGAGCTCTATTCTTCAGTGCGCGACCTGATCTGGATGATTGAAGCCCTGATCATCGTGGGGCTTATTACGATGGTGCTTCCGATAGGTTTTGATTGGTTCTCTCGGCGGCATCATTGCCTAGTTATCATGCGTTTTGCCTTGCGGAACGTAGCCAGGCATCCTCGTCGAAGCGTGCCAGTTATGCTGACGGCGGCTCTCGTTACTGCAGTAGTAGCCATGATTTCGGTATTTGCGGTGGAGTCGGATGCCAGCAA
>CAMQXE010000179.1 GCA_947038745.1 uncultured Propionibacteriaceae bacterium
CATCTTCAGCGTCAAGCACGCCTGCCGCCCCAGCCACGGCTGCGGCACCACAAATGGAGAACCCCGTCGCGATGAGTAGGCGTTGTTTTACAGAAATACCTAGCGCCCGCCCGGCTATGATTCCCGTCACAAGGCCACAAACCACGATAGCGACGACGAAGGCCAACGCTTTCCAGCCCAGCGCCAAGATGTCCCCAAGCACTAGCTGGAAACCTAGCAAGACAATTCCTGCTCGCAGAACTTTTTTACCTGTGAACCCAATCCCAGCGCTAAAAATGCCCGGAATCTGCACGATATTTGTCACGATCACCCCCATCACGATGGCCCAAAGCAGCGGGCTAATCGTCGGAATGAGCGGACGCAGGAGCATCGCAAGGATGCCTGCCACTGCACAGCCAAGAACACCAGGAATGAGGGATTTGAGTTGATGCGAGGTCACTTACCCACCCTACGCCGTTCGGTCAGACCAATATGAAGTAGTCCCACGCCTTAACGCACGACTTACGCGCTAACCCCCGAGTTCTAACTCGTGCGTGTGCACGTAAGTCGTGCGTTAGTCCCACAGCAACCGGTCAGTGACCAGCCGCGAGCGCCGCATGGTCTTGAGATAGTCATTAAGAAACGTCGACGACTCACCACGCTCATAACCCAGTAGCGCCGCTACTCGCGCAAGTTCGCGCGCCGACGTCGGCACCTGATCGCTCGCCCGCCCGTGCGACAACATAATGGCATGACGCACTCGGCTAGCTAACCGCCAAGCAGAGATCAACGTTTGCGCATCGTCAGAAGAAAGCAGACCCAACTCCGCAGCGCTACGTAGCACTGGCATCGTGCCCGTGCTACGTAATTGCCGATATTCCCCTGCATAACGACGTTGAAGCAACTGCGCCGACCATTCGACGTCTACCAAACCTCCAGGGCCAAACTTGAGATTCATTTTCGGATCAACCCCACGCGGCATTCGCTCAGTTTCCATTCGCACCTTGAGCGAACGCATTTCGGTAAGCGCAGCAGCACTCAATCCCCCGGCTGGGTAACGCACCTGGTCGAGCTCCGCCAGCACCGCTCCATCACCGCAAACCGTTCGAGCGCGAAGTAACGCCTGCGCTTCCCAGGGCGCAGACCATGTCGCATAGTAGGCCGCGTAGCTCGCCGGGGTTCGCACTAGCGGCCCATTCTTACCCTCCGGGCGTAATCCCGCATCGAGAATCAGCGGAGTGTCAATGCCAGGAGCGGCCATCGACGTACGAAGAGCGGTGACGATTGGAAGTGCCGCAGCAACGTCGTTGGCAACAAATAGCACATCTGCATCGCTGCCGTAGCTCAACTCCGCTCCTCCCCAACGTCCCATTGCGATCACCGTAAGTAATTGCGCGCCGCCCAAAGCCTCAAGAGCGACAGTGATCGTGGCGCTTGTGACCGCAGCGATGGCTGCCCCGACGTCGCAAATATCGGCCTTTCCTAAAAGCTCGGTAATCGCAATTCGTAGTAGTTCTCGACGTCGTAGCTCACGTATAGCCCGAAGCGCCGCCTCCGGCTGCTCTTGGCGATCTGCCGCCTGCCGCATTCGCGCAGTTATTTCTTCTTGCGTAGGCAACGCCAAGCCCACCGGATCGATCATGAGTTGGAGCGCCGTCGGGTCACGCTGAAGTTGATCTGCCACATACCGCGAACTCGCTAATGCCGTCGCGACGTTTTCTGCTACCCCCACCTCATCGCGAAGTGCTCGCAAGTACCACGGGGAACCTCCGAGCGCTTCCGACGTTCGCCGAAATGCCAGTAGCCCCGCATCAGGATCAGGAGCTGCCGCGAGCCAGCCCAGTAGCGCTGGCATGAGGTGCCGCTGAATATCGGCTTTGCGGCTAAGCCCAGCAGTCAAGGCCTCGATATGGGTCAGCGCTGCTCGCGGATCGGCAAACCCCAGCGACGCCAATCGGGTCGCGGCCTGCTCTGGGGTAAGCGATAGCTCTGCGGTAGAGATATGAGCCACGGCGGCCAACACCGGAGAGTAGAACAACCGTTCATGGAGGCGCAGTACTGCCCGCGATGTCTGACGCCAGATTTGTAGCGCATCAGCTCCTAGCTCCCGGCTGAGCCGCCGCAGCGCTGATTCGGTTTCTGGAAGGAGATGTGTGCGACGCAGTTTGAGTAATTGGACACGGTGTTCCAGCACCCGCAAGGTCCGGTAGCTGGCGTCCAATTCGCGGGCATCGGCACGTCCGATATATCCGCCAACACTCAGCCGTTCTATTGCATCGAGAGTATTGGCGCAACGCAGTTGCGGGTCAGCCCGGCCATGAATGAGTTGAAGTAACTGCACCTCCTGCACCAAGCTTGAGTTCCCGTTCTCTCTGCGCCGGCGCCAACAAGGACACCACCCGCTTGCGCATAGCTTGAGTGTCGCCCACGAAGTTCGGCTCATCGCCAACGGTCCAGATCCGTGGAGTTACCAGGGTGATGAAGTCTTGGGCCAAGCCGAGATCGCCTGCCATCGGGCGGGCTTTGAGTAGTGCTTGAAACTCCCACGGCTGTGCCCATTGGGAATAGTAACTATCCATAGCCGCAAGGGTTCGCACTAACGGCCCGGCTTTTCCTTCTGGACGCAAGTTTGCATCCACCGGCCAGATTGTTCCGGCTGCGGTTTGGGCCGAGCAGATCCGGGCTACTTCGGCTGCAATGGTGCTAGCTAACTCGACTGCTTCCTGCGGCGATTGCCCCGGAAGCGGGTCACAGACCCAGATCACATCGACGTCGCTGGCGTAATTGAGTTCTTGGGCACCAGTTTTACCCATTGCGATAGCAGCAAGCCGAAGCTCACTTGCCCCACACCGTACCCGTGCAAGCCGGATAGCCGTTTCGATAACGGCATCAGCCAACGCTGCTAATGCGGCGCTCACTTCCGGGTAGCAAGCAGACGGTTCTACTGCCGTGAGATCAACAGCAGCAATTGCCAAGACCGCGCGCTGATAGGCCCGGCGTAGCTTATCGGGAGTTGATGCTTGGTGAACTTCAGTCAGCGACGGTAGCTGCGGAGCTTCCAGCAGGTCCAGATCGTCTAGGTGGCGGGCCAGTTGCAACCCCAAAGCGTCGCTAGCGCCCAGAACTGCAATCAATGTCGCGGCCAGCCGATCGTCTATCGCTAGTCGAGCAGCAAGTTCTGGTTTTTCCGCGATGATCCGGGTCAGAGCCAGCAACACCTCGTCTGGATCAGCCGAACGTTCGATGAGTCCAAGAACCGGGCCAGTCTCCCACTCAGAACATAACTGTGCGGCACGTTGTGGCGCAGCGAAGTGTCGAGCCAATCGGCTCTGTAATGACTCCTCACGCGACATAGGTTGAGCCTAATGGCTTAGGTTAGCTGTAGCCAGATATCTCACAATGGGTACTGCTTGCGGCCAAAACCGACTAGGTTCTTAGCCTATGGCTCCATCATCGTCGCGATCAGCTCAGCGCTTAGCCCAAGCCATTGCTACCTACCGAGATCTGGCCGCACAGCTTCATGCCTGGCTAGGCCACGTAACGGCAGTGCTACCCCCCGCTGATGTCACACTACTAGAGCACAGTCTGTTGCTGGCGGCTGAGCTGGCGAGACCCACATCACAGCGACCTGTTGAGTTAGCTGATTATCTCCAGACCCGAGCAACAAAGATTGATCATTGCGAGGCGCTGACGTCAGAAAGCGCTGCCACGTTGTGTGGCGAGGC
>CAMQXE010000180.1 GCA_947038745.1 uncultured Propionibacteriaceae bacterium
GACGGTATTTGGATCTATGGCGGCCCAGCTTCACTCACTCAGTGGGTGAATGCGATTACCAGCGCACTCGCGTGAGCGTAACAACCACAATGCAGCAGCGGCCCGGCGGCAACGTCGTCGGGCCGCTACTGACCCTTGGCGTCATGCTGGGAGTGCTTGCACTTCTGTCTGTGGCTCATCTCAGCCAAGGAACTGCTAGCCAGATCACCTGGGAAGTGATGATCGCCTCACGGGCGCCTCGATTGCTTGCCGGTATTTTGGTAGGGGTAGCGCTAGGCTCCGCAGGTACTGCGATGCAAGGAATTACTCGCAATACCTTGGCCTCTCCCGACACACTTGCAGTTAATGCTGGTGCCAATATCGCACTCACTATCGTTGCTGCTTTCGGCATTCGTACCGGTGCGATTAGCGGAGTTGGTATCGCCTTCATCGGCGGGGTAGCTGCTGCGCTCGGCGTACTAGCACTGGCTGGTCGTGGCGCATCGACAGTGCGACTTATCTTAGGCGGATCAGTTTTGGCGTTGGCTGGTTCTGCTATCGCATCAGCTTTAATCTTGGTCCGTAGCCAAGAGACCCAAGGTCTTTTTGCCTGGGGAGCCGGATCGCTCTCGCAACCAGGTTATGCAACAGTGAGCAAACTAGCGCTACCGACGTTGCTAGCGGTTGCTGCCATGGTGTGCTGCAGCCGGTGGCTAGATATTTTGCAGTGTGGTGATGACGCTGCTCGTAGCCTGGGGCTAGATGTAGCACGCTCGCGGCTCATCATCGTGTTGCTGGCCGTATTTCTTGCTGCCGCAGCAGTGACGCTATGCGGCCCGATTGGTTTTGTAGGTCTGTGTGCTCCGGCGTTAGCGCGGATTCTGGGTGGCAAAGTTCAAGGTCTGCGTAAGTACTGCTGGCAGATCCCGCTAGCGGCACTAATCGGTGCAGTCTTAATCATCGGATCTGATGTCATACTCCGATTCCTCTTAGGCGCTCAGGAAGCTATCGAGATTCCCACAGGCGTTATCACGACGCTGATCGGCGGTATTTTTCTTATCGTTTTGAGCCGTGGCATGCGTACCGGTACCGCAGAAGACACGCCGCAAGCAGTGGCCTCTCGACGTAGTTGGGCTGCGCATCATCCGCGACTGATGGTTGCGGTTATAGCGGTTATCTTGATGCTGTCCTACGGCGGCTCATTATTGCTTGGCGACGGATTCTTACTCCTAGGGGACCTAGCTCATTGGATGCAAGGTACAGCATCATCACGGATTGCCTGGATTCTAGATTTACGAGCATCGCGTGCTGCAACAGCACTCTTAGCTGGAGCTGCCCTAGCCCTAGCTGGAGCACTGACTCAAGCCGTGACCCGAAACCCCTTGGCCGATACCGGCTTGCTGGGCGTTGCTGGTGGTGCAGGTGTTGGTGCTTTGTTCTTGATCAATAGAGGGGCACTTGGGACTGGGCTGATTTCAGTGGGTGCTCTTGTTGGTGCCGTTATTGCGGCCGGAGTGGTCTTTGGGCTATCTGCCCGCGATGGCTGGCAACCGACGCGGCTCATCTTGGTCGGTTTAGGTGTCCAGGCGGTGACAGGTGCACTCGTGACCTACCTAGTGGTCACCATTGAACCGTGGAATAAGTCGCGGGCCATCACTTGGCTTGGCGGCTCCACCTACGGTGCGCATTGGTCTAACGCTGGGGTTCTTTTAGGCGTCATCATTGTGGCAACAGTGTTGCTCTTGCCGCTCCATGCTGATCTCGATCTGGTCGCTCTTGATGACGTATCACCACGGATTCTAGGCGTGCACGTTTCTCGCGTGCGACTCGCTATTTTGGTCATTGCCGTCTTCTTGACTGCCGGTGCGACTGCCTCACTTGGTGTGGTGAGCTTCGTGGGCTTGGTAGCGCCTCATGCTGCCCGCATGTTGGTGGGCTCGCTCCACGCCCGCCAGCTACCGCTGGCCACACTCTTGGGTGGGTTGCTGGTACTCGTGGCTGATGCTGTCGGTCGTAGTGCCATTGCTCCGATGCAACTCCCCGTGGGCTTGGTGTGTTCGCTGATCGGTTTGCCATGGTTCTGCTGGTTGCTGTGGCGCATGAGAGGTAACTCCTGATGAATGCCTATCGTTTGTACCGTTGCCAGTTGGTAGGACGAGAACGAATTAGCCCAACATTTCTTCGGATCACCCTTGCCGGAGAGGACTTAGCGACGGTATCTGACGTCTTGAGCGATCAGCGCGTAAAACTGATTTTGGGCACTGACGATGAACTTGCAACCTTGGCTCAAGCCAAAGATTGGTATGAGACATGGCTCGAATTGGGAGATACACGCCCCGCCATTCGCACCTATACCCTGATCGCGGTGAGCGTGGGGGACAACGGTGCTGGCACAGCCACCATCGACGTGTGCGACCACCCAGGCAAAGCCAGCGATTTTGCCCGATCCGCTCCGCTTGGCAGCGTTCTTGGCTTGTTCGCCCCAGACCGCCGCGTTGATGGCTATCGAGAGATTGGTATTGGCTGGCACCCGCAAGGCGCTCATACCGTGTTCCTCGTTGCAGACCAGACGGCGTTACCTGCTGCGATCAATATCTTGGCTGGGCTTGACTCAAAGGTGAAGGGCGAAGCTCATCTTGAAGTGCCCTTTGCTGCTGATATCCGGGAGCTTGATGCTCCTTGTGGAGTTAGCGTGGTGTGGCATGTCAAGGAGAGTGGGGAATGCGCCTTAACCGGGCTGTCTGCTCGTAGCTGTCAGGTACCCGATGATCTTGACGATGAGTTGCTATGGGATGAAGGTAACGGTGAGTCCTGGTACGGCTGGGTTGCCGGAGAGACAAGCTGGGTGCGGCAGGCCCGTTCCCTTGCCAAAGAAGCGGGCTATCCGCTCAAGAACATGAGCATCATGGGCTACTGGAAGCGTGGCATCACGTTCTAATCTGATGGTCTATTGATTGCAGTTAAAAGCGGTGTGATCGCCACCGCTGAGATCAACGGGAGCACAGTAAGGATAAGCCAAGGAAGGACGGCACCTGGCCCTGGCTGATGGGCAGGTTCAAGGAGGCGTCCAATTGGTCCGCTGACTAAGAGCACACCGATACCGCTGACCGATGACATGGCACCGAAGAATGTTCCAAGTTGTTTTTCTTGGGCCAACAGTGCGACGGCGTCATTTGTCCGTGGGCCAGCGACCATAGACCCCGCATGGAGCATGATGACAAATGCAGCGATAGGAAGTATCGCGACAAAGCGATTCGCGGGGCGGAACCAGACCACGGCAGCGACGATGGCAAAAGCAGCCGATGTGCATACATAGCCCAATTGGATTGCTCGTCCAGTCCTGAGACGGTGGGTGAGCCTGGTCACATAGCTTTGGCAGCAGACAACGAAAAGTGAGGCGAGCAAGAAGAACCAGGTAATACTTTGCGGCGCAAGTTTAGAACGCTCTAGTTCAACGGGTAAAGCCAGGTACATCTGGTTATAGGCGACCAGCATCACGGCATTAACAAGGCAGAAGGCTAGGAAGGTGCGGTGGTGTAAGACCGTAGCTAAAGATGTGACTACACGGGTTTGCTCTCCGACACGCAGCTCAGAAGGAAGCCAGATCAGATGGACAAGCCCAATAGCTAGGAAAATACCGGCGGCGATAACGCAGGTCGCTCGAAAGGGTAGGAAAAACAGCAGACCACCTAGCGCCGGGCCGATAGCTGAGCCTGCGCGTGAGA